>CAYWFN010000013.1:0-9319 GCA_964457715.1 uncultured Methanosarcinales archaeon
ATATTTGCGAACATGTTTACCAAAAGGTGCAGATTTAAAAGGGCTGTTTGGAGATCATTATACTTTGGCTGCAAAATATCTGGGTTTAAAAAATTAAGATAAATATAATAATATAATTTTGTGAGGTGAATAGAATGATTGAAAATATTGTAAGATTTAGAGTATTTGACTATAATTTAGCAGGAATAGCTTTGACTGAAAGAGAACAAGCAATTCAAGATAAATATAAAGATCAACATATTATTTATAAAAATCTTTCTGAAGATGAGATTACAAAATTAAGTGAAGAGGAATTACAACAATTAGGAAAAATAGAGTATGGTCAACAAGATAGATTGGTAGAAATTATGGAAACTATACAAGATTGCAATAACTGGAGAGAGAAGGTTTACAAAAGAGTTGCAGAATTATGCGAACAAGGAGTTCCTGCAGGCCAAATTTATTGTGGGGATCCTGTTCCTCGGAACGAAGATGGGGAGGTTGTTGTTAATTTTTAATGTTTTAGAAACCTATGCCCCTTTTTTTAATTTCTTTCAACCAAAATAATTAGGCCTCTCAAACTCACTTATTCCAGCCAACTTCAAAGCTTTATCCCAACTGCCAAACCTTTTTATGTATACTCTATGACCTGGCAAAGTCTTAATTCTACTGACCTCTCTCTGAAAAGGTGCTCTGCCTAATTCAAAAGCAACTTCTCTTAATAATTCTAACAATTCAGAGTCAGTAAGTGGTTTACAACCTTGTCTTGATTTACAACCTACTAACTTTAAAGCATTGTTCCAACCTAAGAACCTAATATGATATACATCAGGACTAGGTCCGGGTTGTTCTTTCATGTCTTTCTGAGTTGGTACTCTGCCTAGTTTTTCTTTCAGAAACACCAAGTGATCTATCAACTCTTTTTCGGTGTATTTCTTTTTATTATTCATCCTATGTAATTTTGATTACCTCTTAACAAGTTCATTCTTTGATGGAATTCTCCTGGTGTAATTTCACCATTTGCTAATCTTACACCAAGTATTTCCTCAGGTGACTTCAAATTATTCTTCTGAGGCATAACATTTTTCTTAAGCCCATATGGTGTGCCAAATGCTTCATCTACACTTTGTTGTGCTTTTGTATCACTTATGTGTGTATAGATCATTGTTGTACTAATATCTGAATGACCAAGTAACTTAGATATTTTTTCAATAGGTACTCCTTGCTCTTCAAGATATGTTGCATAGCTATGTCTTAAAGTATGGAAATAATATTTGTATCTTGGTCTGCCTAATGAATCTCTTCCAGCTAAAACTAGTAGCCCTGCTTTTTCCAAATATTCATGATACCTTAAATAAATACCTTTCTTACCAATATGTGAGCCAGGATTCATTATAGAAGGTAATAAATATTTTGAATTACCAATAAGTTCTTTCCACTTTTGTAATATTGACATTAGTTGCTTAGGTATTGGCACATACCTATCTTTACCATATTCATCATAACTTCTACGAGAATTTTTACTGTCAACAACTTTAAGTCTTCTTCTTTCAAAGTCTATGTTTTCTATCTTAAGACCAGCAACTTCATCTAATCTTAAACCGCAAAAGAAACCTAATAAAACTGCTACCATTATCTTTGGTTTATCTATTACATTGATCAATTTTGCCAGTTGTTCTTTGTTAAAAGTGTTTGGAATTTTTTGTCTTTTACATGATGTTTGAAATCTCATTTTTTCTACCTCACAATTCAAGCATTATGCTTCGTGCTTCATTTATTATCTGCAAACTAAGATTAATAGCTTTCTTTTGATTCCTTTCAGTATTGAGTCTTAATGCTTGTTTCTGAGTCAATTTACCTTGATTAATTGATCTCTTTAAGTCGTTGTTTATCCTTGATAACAAAAGCCATCTATAAACTGTATTTGGGTTTAATTGATTCTTTAGTAAGAGATCATAGAGTTGTATTTCTTCTTCACTTACTTCTAAATGTTTTTTATAATGGTAATGGGCTATATGAGATAGCATACCTCTAAGTTCTTTATGTTCCAGTTCAGGCATTTCCTTTACTATTAATTTTCTGACTATCTTAAACTTCTCATCAGGGCTTGCTACTGGATTTTTTATTATTGCAAATGATTTTTCGTCCATTTTCATAACCCCCTTATGATTTTAATACATTCTTCAACTAATTTAAATTCTTGATTTACTCTCTGCCGTTTGCTCATGTTCTTCTTCATTCTTTGAAACTGTTTGTTACTCACTCTATCTTTTTTAATCCTTGTAGGCATATCACTAGGTATAATTGTTTTGTAGAACCATCTATAAACTGTGCATGGAATAAAACCATTCTCAACTAACATATTATAGAATATACCTTCTCTTACACTAAGCTGATTTTTTCTCTTGTTTATCCAATATTTATCCAGCCTGCACAAGATTGTGAGGATTTCATCACCACTCATGTCGGAAAAAGTCCTGTTGATGAGTTCTTCAACAATCTTCCTCTTAACAAAAAAATCTGTTGACTGATTTTTTGCAGTCTCTATCTTATGTTTCTCAAGCTTTGGTATGTTTATCAATTTTTTCCACCTCATTTTTAGCAATACAAACGCCTATATAAATTTTGTAGCGCATTTGTAGCGCTTTTTTATTTTTTAGAAAAACTGATATTTTTTTGTTAGGACAAGCCTGGTTTGGGAAGTGCACATGCAGCAATCATTGCAATGAACATTGTTGGTAATATTGGTAACCATGCATTTATGATATTAATAGGTGGGATCAGCACAGTCAATTTTCTTTTTTCAATAGCTACACTTTATGCTTTAGAAAAAGCAAGAAATGGCGCAATAATTGCAGTTATGGAGATTGTTAAAACTATTACTCTGGCTGAGATGATCCTTTTTTTAGTTTGTGCATTAATTGCAGGATGCATTGCAACTTTCTTAGCTCTAAAGATTACTAAGATCTTTGCAAAAATCATCCCAAAAATAAATTATAAATTACTTTGCTATTCAATAATTGGTTTAGTCAGTGGACTTGTACTGTTTTTTACAGGTTATTATGGAATCTTGGTTTTAATTGTTTCTACATTTATTGGCATGTTGCCTCCTTTGATAAATGTCAATAGATCACATGCAATGGGTTGCCTTTTGATTCCTGTTGTTATGTATTTTTTAATATAATCTTAATTACTTTCAGAAAAAACCCTAACATTTAAATATAACTTATTCATTAATTATATATAGATTATATAAATATTATATAAAAAGAGGTTGAATAATGGATGAAGGCTTAATCTATTTCATAATAAGCATAAGTGGTTTAATTCTAATTCTAATTACATTTCAGTTAATCCACCATAGAAAATCTATTAAAGAATGGTGGAAAAAAAGACAAAAAAACAAAAATAAAGAATCTAAAGAAGAAGCAAAAGAAAAAGAAACAAGTGAAGATGAATCAGAAAAGGATGATGATGACAAAGACAAACATACAAAAAAAGAAAAAGAGAAACAAAAAAAACAAAAGAAAAAAGAAGAAAAAGCTAAGAAAAAAGAACTAAAAAATAAAGCTAGAAAATTAGTAAAAGCAGGAAATTCAGGAGGAAATCTTTCTTATTGGAAATTTATTTTAGCAATATCTGGTTCTATACTTATTTCTATTATTTTTATTTATCTTATTGTATGGGCTGTAAAAGGAATTTGGGATTTTAATTTGATTAAATATATTCTTACATAGGTATTCAATTTTTCATTATCTTATATATTCATTCTATTTTTTATTATAAAACAATATTGTTTAACTATCTAAATGTTTATATACTCTCTTTCTATTCATAAATAATACCAAAAGAGGTTAAGCCTTACAGCTCCTCTTTTGAGGGGTTGTTAGGTTTATTTTTTGGTTTTTAAATTTCTTACTTGTTACTATCATATCCTTTTTCATATTATAAAACCTATGAAAATTTCCGACATATTTATAAATAGGTCCTAAAATCTAATATATAGAATGGTAGAATTTAAATTAGTGATATCAGATCCTAAGTCAGGGAAAACAATACAAAGAGAAGTTAAAGATACTGATGCTAGTTATTTCATTAATAAGAAAATCGGAGATAAAGTTGATGGAAATAGCTTTGGATTATCTGGGTATGAATTTGGTATATCTGGGGGATCAGATTTTTGTGGTTTTCCTATGAAAAAAGGCATTCCTGGTACTAAAAGAAAAAGAATTCTTATTACTAAGTCTATTGGTTTTCGTGGAGTAGCAAAAGGTAGAACTAAAAAAAAGAAAAAAAATAGGCCAATTAGAAAAGGTTTAAGAAGAAAAAAAACAGTATGTGGTGAAGTTATATTTGAAAAGATTTCTCAAATTAATTTAAAATTACTAAAAATTGGAAAAGAAAATTTATTTGAAGAAGCAAAACCTGAAGCAAGTAAAGAAGAAAAAGTTCAAGAAACACCTAAAGAACAGAAAAAATAAACTCTTTCTTTAATTTATTTTCATATTTAACTGATTGGATTGTTTTATACAACATATACTTTATATGAAAAACATTTATATATCTATTCTAACATATACATCTATATACAATCGAAAATTGTTCATGTTTGGGGGTGGAATTCATTAAACGAAAATTTGAAGAATGTTCTTTTTGTGACACTTTATTAGATGATACACAAATCTGTCCAACATGTCATTCAAGTTTTAATGGATTAGATTATAAAGAAGAAGAAACTGGTGATTGGTAATTTTCATCTAGGTTCACATAGTTTTCTTTAGAAGTAATAGTATCATATAATCTGGAGTTAACTTTATAAATGGTCTCTCTTTCTTCTATATATAAATGGTGAAGAAAAAAACAGCAGAATCCAAAGAAAATAAAGAAAAGAAGCCTAAAACTAGAAAAGTTTCTAAATCTGTAAAAGGAATTCAACCAGAGATAAATATAGGATTAGTTGGCCATGTTGATCATGGTAAAACAACTTTAACAGAAAAATTATCTGGAAAATGGACTGATACACATTCTGAAGAACTTAAAAGAGGAATTACTATTAGATTAGGTTATGCTGATGTTTCTTTTTACAAATGTCCTAAATGTAAGGATTTAAAGTGTTATACTCCAAAATCAATTTGTCCAAATTGTAAATCTGAATGCAAATTTTTAAGAAAAGTAAGTTTTGTAGATGCACCAGGACACGAATCATTGATGGCAACTATGTTATCTGGTGCTACAATTATGGATGGTGCAATATTACTTGTAGCAGCAAATGAAAAATGTCCTCAACCTCAAACAAGGGAACATTTGATGGCATTAGAAATTATGGGTCTAAAAAAAGTAATTGTTCTACAAAATAAAATAGATATTGTTTCTAAAGAAAGAGCACTTGAAAATTATCAGGAGATTAAAGAATTCTTAAAAGGGACTATTTATGAAAATTCTCCAATAATTCCTATCAGTGCTCAGCAAGGAGCAAACATGGACTTGGTTATTGAAACAATTGAAAAACACATACCTACTCCTGAGAGGAATCTTGATAAAGATCCACTGATGTTTATTGCGAGAAGTTTTGATATAAATAAACCAGGGAGTGATCCATTTAAAATGGTTGGTGGTGTTTTAGGTGGGGCATTATTCAGAGGTAAATTCAAGATAGGTGATGAAATAGAAATTAAGCCAGGACAAGTTTATGAAGAAAGAAATAAACAAACTTGGGAACCAATTAAAACAAAGATTATTGGTTTGAAAACTGGTGGTGATAGTGTTGATGAAGTTAAACCAGGTGGTTCTATTGGTGTTTTAACTAGTCTTGATCCAAGCATAGTTAAATCCGATTCATTAACAGGAAATGTTGTTGGCCATGTTAATAAATTACCAGAAGTTTTAGATGAATTTAAATTAGAAGTTAATTTATTAAAAAGAGTAGTTGGTACTAGAAATGAACTTGAAGTTAAACCAATTAAATTAAGAGAAGCATTGATGTTGAATGTTAATAGTGCTGCAACAATTGGCATTGTTACAAAAATGAAGAAAAACATGATAAAATGTACTTTAAAACGGCCTATATGTGTGGGCTATGGTGCAAGAATAACTATTTCTAGATTAATTGAGCAAAGATTTAGATTAATTGGTTATGGTATTTTAAAAGAATAAGTAAGTAATAATAATAAAACTACTAATCACAACCCCTTTTTAATTCTTTCACAGAATTCAATACCTCCATCAAAATAAGTTTTAACTGGGTCTTTATCATTTTTAATTAAAACATGGAGAATCTTATCTGAACCATCTTCAGCTCTGTTTAAATTCTTTAATTGATTATGCGTATTTCCAAAAACTTCTTTTTCAGATTTATGTAATAACTCTAATCTGTCTTTGATTTTATTTACATTGTTTAGAATCTTAGTTTTATCTTTTTTCTTATCATAACCATCTCTTAAAGCATCGCTGATTTCATTGTACCATATCTTATTTATTTTAATTTTACTCCTTAATTTATCAGAACCACCTTTTTTATTACCATAAACCCTTCCAATTGCAAAGTTTAATGCTTTACATTTATCTTCTACAGATTGTAAAACTTCTTTTAATTCTTTTTCCCCTTTTATTTTAGGCAACTTATATCTCTGTTTTCTGTGTACTTTTTTTTTATTGGGTATTACTTCTATATGCTCTGTTCTTAATGAACCAGTTAAATAAAGCACAGTTATAAATACAAATGAAACTATGAAATTCAATGCAGCTAATTTATTTATATCCATTCTCTCTAATATAGCTACATTTCCATGATATCCTGCAATAAGGAACAACATAGTAAGTAATATAGGAAGATACCAAAGTATGTTGAGATTTCTGTGTTTTGGTCTTTCAACTAAAATTGTCGCAATGGTTAAACAAATAATTGTTGGTGAAAATCCTATTATTATATTTAACATTCTTACTCCTGTAGTCAATGATGTCCAAAGAAATAAGAATAAAGATACAAATACACACAATCCAATCATTATCTTTGTTAATATGCTGAACCTTTCTCTTTTAACTATTTTTAATGATTGTTCTATTGCTTTTAGATCATGTCCATAATTTTTAAGATGTTTTTTAATAACTTCTTCAGAATGTCCACTTTTTAGTTGTTCATCTATATATCTAATTAATGGATGTGCATGATGCCCTCTTTTTTTAGTCATATATTGATTTATGTATATTATATATATAAATATTACCAAAAATCTATCCAAAACCGAAACATTTATATATTACCTTTACTACTTTTAATAAATATTAAAAAATGTAAATATATTAAAAGTATTAAAAGCTAAATTAATATATGAAAAAGCATAAAATGGAACAAATTGAACAGAAATTCATAGAATTTTACCAAAGCATTGGCAAGAGCCAAGGTTTCAATGATAATTTACTAACTACAATTATGGCAATCCTATTCCTTGGATGATCTTGCAAAAAAAACAGGTTATAGCCTTGCTTCAATTAGTAACAAAACAAAGATGTTGGAAGCAGTTGGTTTTGTAAAAAGAACATCAAAACCAGGAACAAGAAAAGCATTTTTATATGCAGAAAAAGATATATTAAAAATGTTTAAGCAAGCTCTAATCAAAAAACAAGAAAATGTAATAAATTCAGCAAAAGAAAAACTTCCTCTAATGATAAAAGAATGTAGAACAAAAGCAAAAACAAAACAACAAAAACAAAAACTACATTTGTTAGAGGATTATTATCAACAAATGCTAAGATTTGAAAAAGTGATTCAACATATGATCAAAGGATTTGATAATATAGATAAAATAAAATAAACAATGAAACCCTTGCCTGTAAGGCCAGTGAGCACCCAGATTATTTGTAAAAAAACAAGGGCTTTCCATGTACAATTATAAAAAATGGAAAGTGCGAACGAAAGGGTTTTATTAGTAAAATAAAAAATGCATCACAGACCAATAATTGAATTAAGAAATGTTTGGAAAATTTATCAAATGGGTGAAGTAGAAGTTCCTGCATTAAGAGGACTAAATCTTCAAGTAAAAAGAGGAGAGTTTGTTGCAATACAAGGACCTTCTGGCTCAGGCAAATCAACAGCTGTTAACATGGTTGGTTGTCTTGATATTCCTACAAGAGGAGAAATCTTACTTGAACATCATAATATTGCTCATTTATCAGAATCAGAGCTTGCTCAGATTAGAGGAAGAAAGATAGGATTCATATTTCAACAATTTAATCTTATTTCAAGTTTAACTGCTCTAGAAAATGTTATGTTACCAATGATGTTCCAAAAAACAACTAGGGAACAAAGAATAAAAAGAGCACAAAGATTACTATCAATGATGGATTTAGGTGATCGGATCTATCATAAACCAACAGAATTATCTGGTGGTCAACAACAAAGAGTTGCAATTGCTAGGTCACTTGCAAATAATCCTGAAGTAGTTTTAGCAGATGAACCTACTGGTAATCTAGACTCTCAAACTGGTGTTGATGTTATGAAATTTTTAAAAAAACTAAACAAAGAACAAAAAAAAACTATAATTATGGTCACTCATGACGACAAGTTAGCTAAAGCAGCTGACAGAATTGAACTTTTAAAAGATGGTTTAATTATAAATAATAAGTAGGAGGAAATTAAAATGAAAATGAAAAATATATTATTAATTGTTTTGGTAATAGCAAGCATGTTATTTGCTATGAATGTGGTAAATGCAAGTCTTTATAATTATGATTGGGTGCAAGTATCATTAGTAAGTCAGACACCTGACCCTGTAGAACCTGGTGATACTGTAGATGTAAGAGTAAAGATTGAGAATAAAGGAACATCTGCTGTAGATGATTTTGTTTTTGAAGTAGATCCAGAATATCCTTTTTCATTATATAATGAAGATGATAAAACAAAAGAAATAGGATCATTGATTACTGGTGGTGATGATGCTCTTATATATAAATATACTATCAAAGTTGATGAAGATGCTGTTGAAGGTACAAGTGAATTAAGATTTAAATATAAAGCTGGTTTCAATGATTGGACAATAGCAAAGCTAGATATAGACATTCAATCACCAGATGCAATAATTTGGATAAAAGAAGTAAAAACTGAACCAGAAATTATTTCTCATGGTGAAAAAGCAAAATTAATATTTACATTACAGAATAATGCAGATTCATTAATCAAAGATATTAGTATTGACCTTGACCTTAGCTCTTCAACATTACCAATCTCTCCATTAGGTAGCGGAAGTGAGAGAAAGATAAAATCAATAAAAGCAGGAGCACAACAAGATATTGATTTTGAGATAATCACATTAGCTAATGCTGAATCTAAAGTACATAAAGTTCC
>CAYWFN010000014.1:0-9151 GCA_964457715.1 uncultured Methanosarcinales archaeon
TTGTTTAGTTGGTGGGATAATTGGTTCTAGATTAGCTTATGTTATAGAAAATTATTCTGATTTTAGTAATTTTATTGATATCTTTAAAATATGGCAAGGAGGACTTAGTTTTTTTGGAGGTTTATTAGGTGCTTTTATATTATGTTATTTGTACATTAAAAAGAATAAATTAGATTTTTTTATGTATGCTGATATGATTATCCCAAGTCTTGTTCTTGGACAATTTTTTGGAAGAATTGGTTGTATACTTGGAGATGGTGGACATGTTGGAAAAATTACAACAATGCCTTGGGGATTCTTAATCAAAGGACATCCAAAGATTATATTAAATGAAACAATTAGACATGTGACTGCATATTATTCTATTATATTTCTTTTGATTATTTTTTGTATTTTAATGTTTTTAAAACAATATAAATTAAGAAAAGGTGTTCTGTTTTCAAGTTATTTAATCATGTTTTCTGTTGCAAGATTTATTAGTGATTTTTTTAGAATAGATCCACTATATTATGGATTAACAATAACACAATGGTTCCTTATGTTTGTTTGTGTTTTGGGGGTTATTATAATTTTTAAGAAGAGAAAATGAATATTCGTAGGATTACCCCAGAAAGATTATTGTTAATGTATGGATTGCCATGTTTAAAACACATCAAACTTTGTGATAATCTTGATAAGGATAAAAAGATTAAAAAAAATGTAATAGATAGATTTTTTAAAGGGTATAATTTTTCTCAATCTGAATTAAGAGGATTATTTGTTATTCCATTCAAGTTTATTAAAAAAGGTTATTTATTAATTTCTGATGTAGAAGATTATTTTCTTAATAAACATAATAAAGTTGTTCAAATTCATGCTAAGGATAGAAATAAAGCATATTGGTGTACAACTAAGATTGCTAAAATTACAGGAATAACAAAGGAATTCGGAGCAAAGGATGTAATTGTTAGTTATGATGGCCATAATCCAGATATAGATAAACATAGGATCTATGAAAACCCTTATGGTTTAGAATTAAAATTAAAACAGGAAATTATTATTCATTGGCAAACTGTTATTGCAAAGTATGATTCTTCAAAAAAGGAATGTTTTTATGTACGATAGATTTATATATATATAAAAGTTAAACTAATTATATAATTAAAAAAGGGGAAAATGTTAGATAATATACAAATATTCTTTTCTGTATTGGTTTTAGTATTTTTTATTGGTATGATGTTAGTTAGTTATAAATATAAAAAGAGTTTGATTTATCTACTTGTTTTGTTTATTTTAAGTTTAGTTTTACTGAATATTGATTATTGGTATATTTCCTCTATAGGGATATTATTGATTTTGTTTCCATTAATATATAAGAAAATTGACCAATATGATTTAATATCGAGTTCTATGATTGGGTCAATATTAGGATCTTATTTTTTATTTAATTTATTTGTTAATTATAAGATTAATTATTTAATGATAATTATCTCTATAATACTAATAATTATGTGTTTATTAAGTGTGTTAGGAATATTAGAAAAAAATATTAATAAATATTTGATTTATTCTAATCTTATACAATTTTCGTTTGTAATAGTTGATTTATCTGTTGCAAAATATTTTAATAGGATTGATAGTTTAGGAATTATACAAATATTTAATTATGTTCTTGCTGGTAGTTTGTTTTTTATTACTTTGATTATGTTGAATAAAGATAAATCAGATTCATTCAAAGATATACAAGGTTATTATTATAAAGATCATATAACTGGAGTGTTTGCAATAATTGCCTGTGTTTCATTAGCAGGTTTGCCTGGTTTGAATATTTTTGTTAGTGAATGGATGTTATTTGTAAAATCTCTTTCAATTGATCCTGCAATCACAGTTATTGGTATATTCATTGCTTTATTATTGTTTATAATGTATTTTAAAGTAATTTATATTTTAATATCTAATTTTAAAAAAGAAAAATTACAACAAAACATATTATCTAGAATTTATGTAATTATTTTAGGTTCTTTATGTTTATTATTTGGAATAATATTTTATTTACAGTTTTATATTTTTGATAAGGTGTTATAATGGTCTCAAAAAAGTCAGTTTATATTGGTGGAGAAGTAGATGAACAAAATATGATTGTTCCTAAGTATTATGAAGATTTTTTTAAAGAATCTTTATTGTTTTTTGTAACTGGTTTAGTTTTATTATTGTTAGTGTTGGTGTTTATATGACAATCAAAAAATCACCCTGGATAAGTATATTTAATTGTAGTAGTTGTAATGGTTGTGATTTAGAATGTCTTGCACTTCTAACACCTAAGTATGATATAGAAAGGTTTGGAATGATATGGAAAACATCTCCAAGACATGCAGATGTGTTAGTTGTTACTGGGATTGGTAATAAGATTGCTGCTTCAAGATTGAAGAGAATATTTAGTCAAATGGCTGATGTTAAGAAAGTTGTTGCTGTTGGAAGTTGTGCTAATACTGGAGGAGTGTTTAGGACTTCGTATAATATGGGCAAAAGGATTGATGAAATTGTAAAAGTTGATGTTTATGTTCCTGGTTGTCCTCCTAGGCCAGAAGCAATTATAGATGGCATTGGTAAGGCTATTGGTTTGTTAAAGAATGGAAGATAAAAAAACTAATGTAAAAGAATTTTGGAATGAAATTATTAAATTAAAAGATAAGAGATTGATATCAATAGTTGCTGTTGATGAAAAAGATTATTTTAATGTTAATTATTTTTTTGAAATTGAAAAGAATGTGTTTAAGTTAGCTGTTAAATTAGATAAAAAGGAATCAATTTTGCCTTCTATTCATTCATTATTCCCTTCAGCTATTTATTATGAATGTGAAGTACATGATTTTTTTGGAATAGAATTTGAAGGCATTGTTTTTGCCTGATGACTTCAATAGGAAGCCACCTTTGTTAAAATAATGATGATGAAACTCCTTCGTTCGCCTACTCCAGGTTTATTAAATGGCAAATGGAGTATCCATATTGTCTTACGATTTGAACTCGGGCTCACTGGCCTGACAGGCAGGAGTTTCATAATATAATTTGGTGAAAATAAAAATGCATGATGCACAAATACCAATTGGACCTCAGAGTCCTATAATGAAAGAACCGATTTGTATAAGGATTAAGCTAGATGGTAATAAAATAACTGATTCCTGGATAAAGATGGGTTATATTCATAGAGGTATGGAGAAATTGCTTGAGTCAAAGAATATAAATCAAGCTCTGTATACAGTTGAACATATTTGTGGTATTTGTAGTTTTGCTCATAGTGAATGTTTTACATTAGCTTTTGAAAATCTATTAGATTTTGATAAAATGAAAAAAGTTAAATTTATTAGAATGATTATTGCTGAGCTTGAAAGAATACATTCCCACTTATTATGGTTTGGATATGCAATGCATGAAATTGGTTATGAAACTTTATTCAACTATGCAATGAGAGAAAGAGAATATATTCTTGAATGTTTTGAAAGATTGACTGGTAATAGAGTTCATCATGGTATAAGTAAATTAAAAACTGTTAGATATGATTTTGGATTAGTTGATAAAGAATTTGTTTTTGATAGACTTAAGAAAATTGAAGATATGATTGGTTTTTATATAAAAACTACTTCAACTAATAAAGTAATTCTTTCTAGATTTCAAGGAAATGGGGTAATTAATAAAAAAATGGCAAAAAAGTTTTGTTTAGTTGGACCAATTGCTCGTGCTTGTGATATTAAGATTGATGTTAGGAAAGATTCTAATTATGAAGCTTATTCTGATGTTGATTTTAATTTAATTAAAGAAATAGAAGGTGATGTTTTGGCTCGTACATTAGTTAGATTAAGAGAGATTCCTGAAAGTATTAAAATAATCAAACAATGTTTTATTAGAATGACAAATGAACCTATTCCTAAATTTGAATCTTATGTTAAAATTGAAGATGGTGAAACTTTTGCTAGGCTTGAAGCACCTAGAGGAGAGAATTTCCATTATTATAAGATTAATGGTGGAAAGATTGTTCGTGCTAAGATTAGAACACCTACATTCGGTTTTATAGGTATTTTAAATAATTTATTAGAAGGAAAAGAAATAGGTGATGTTCCAGTACTTGTATCATCCCTTGATCCTTGTTTTGGTTGTATGGAAAGAATGATTGTTGTTAAAGATGGAAAAAAAGAGGTTTTAAATGAGAATGATTTTAGATCTAAGTATTGCAAAAGTTAGTGTGTTTATTTTAGTTCCTATTTTTGCTTTACTTTTTGAAGGTATTCGTAGGAAAGTTTTTGCTAGGATGCAGCATAGAATAGGTCCTCCAATTTTACAACCATTTTATGATATGTTTAAATTATTTGGAAAAGGTAAAAGTGATACACTTGGTACTGAGAATTTGTTTTTTAGAATTTCACCTTATCTTGATTTTATAGTATGTTGGGGACTTTTTTTATTTGTTATTGGTTTGATTAATTTTAATTATGATTTTATTTTGTTGATTTATTTGCTTGTGTTAAGTGGAGGTCTTTCTATATTAGCTGGGCTTAGTTCTAATAATCCATTTGCAATTATCTCTTCTATTAGAGATATGATGTTAATGATATGTTATGAAATAATATTTGCTATAATTTTGATTACTATAATGGTTGTTAGTGGTGTTATGAGTTTAAATGGATTAAATGGTTTGTTCTTAGCTTATAAATTACCTTTTGCTTTGATTGGATTTTTATATATTATGACTGTTATTGTTAAGATAACTCCTTTTGATACTGTATCTGCTCATACAGAGGTTCTTGAAGGTGAAGAAACTGAATTTAGTGGTTCTGGTCTAGCATTTTTATTATTGTCTGCTTTTATTAAAGATTTTTTTATGGCTTATGTTTTAGTTTATTTATTCTTAGGTTTTGCCTGGTATTATATATTGTTATTATGTTTTGTTATTGCAATTATTATTTCTTATATTCGTGCTACTACTTGTCGTTATAAAGTTTGGCAAACATTTCATAGATTAACTTATGTTTTGATTATTGTAATAATTGAATTTGTTAGAGTTAACATGGGGCTGATTTGGTAAAATGGGAATTAATTGGGAATGTTTTAAACACATGTTCATGAAACCTTTTACCAGACTTTATCCTAAAGAGAAAGTTAAAACTTATCCACACACTAGAGGAAGGATTAAGTTTGATTCTAGTAAATGTGTTGGTAGTAAGAATTGTGTTGCTAATTGTCCTGCATATGCAATTAAGTTTATTTCTAAAGGCAAGTTAGAGTTTGATATGGGTAAGTGTATATTTTGTGGACTTTGTGTTGATATGTGCCCTTCTAAGGCTATTAGTTTTGAAGGTAAGTTTGATTATTCTTCAAGTAATAAAGAAAGATTGATTGTTAAGTAATTATTTGTTTTATTTTTTCATAGATATTTTCAAACTTTTCTTTTAATTCTTCAGAAAGTTCTTCACCAACATCCAAACTCTTTGGTTGAATTGCAATCAACTTAATTATACTCTTATTAACAAAACCTGATAACATTGTGATTGGTGTGTTATGTGTTGTTGTTATTGGTAATGTTGTTATATCTTTGAAATCAAATAATTTAACTTCTCCAAAAGAACCACTAAAATCAACAGCATCAATTATGTAGATTATGTTTGGTTGTAATTGTGCAGCTTTGTAGAAAAAGTTCTCAGGAGTAGTTTCTGCTCTTATGAATACAGTGTTATTATCTTTATTTTGTTTTTCTGTTTGTTGCTTTAATTTATCAAGCACAAGATTACCAATATTATCATCTGATTTGATTGGGTTTCCTAATGAAATAATTAATTTTTTCATGTAGTGATGGAAGTTCTGCATATTTTATATAATTTATTGTTTTTTTACTCCTCAAACAAGATTATAAAACTTTAAATAAAAATCATTTCTTTAGTAGTATTACTATGCATGAAAAATATATTATAGGTATAACAGGTGTAAAAGGTCAAGGTAAAACATTTTTTGCTCAAATACTTAACCACTTATTAATATTAAATAATTATCATGTGAAAATTCTTAACTTTGCAGATTATTTAAAACAGGTTGCAAGTGAATGTTTTGGAAGAGAGATTGGACAAGTGCATGAAAAGTTAAGTAAATATGAAAGAAAATTGCTTTGTGACATAGGGGATAAATTAAGAGAAATTGACGAAGAGTGCTTATTAAAAGTTATTGAAAGGCAAATCCAGAATTTTAATGGATTTGTAATAGTTGGAGATGTAAGACTAACTAGAGAAGCAGATATGATACATAAATATAATGGACTTGTTGTTAGAGTATCTAGTAATGTATATAACAGAGATGAAAAATATATGAGAGAACACAAAACAGAAACAGAGATTACTGAAATAATTGAAGATCATATTGTCTATAATAATGGTAGTATTTCTGATCTTACACTAGAAGGTAAAAAAGTATTATCTAAGTTTATAGATAGAAACTGGATTGGTTAATACTTCTTCAAGAACTTAATTATTTTATTTATTGTTTGTAATATTGTTAAGTTTGTTGTATTCAAATAAAGATCGAAATGTTTTCTATCATAAATATCAATTTTATAAATGTTTTTAAAACGTTTTCTTTCTAATTTAGATCTTTGTTTTATTTCTTTTTTTACTTGATTTACTGATTTAAAGTTTTCTAGTTTCCTTTTTGCTTTGAATATTCTTTTTGCAGCTTCATTTTGGCTTACATTTAAGAAAATCTTTATTGATTGTGGTAATATTTTGAATGTTGTTCTACCATCAATGATAATATTTCCTTTTTTTGCTAATTGTATTTGTTTTTTATCTATTTGTTTGTCAATGTTTCTATGTGTTTTTAGGTATTTGTTTAATTCTATAATACCCATGTGTCTTTGTTTTGCATATGCTCTGTATAATGATCCTGCATTAAAATGTTTCATTCTAAGTTTTTTAGCTAAAGCTTTTGCAACTACTGTTTTGCCTGATCCTGGTTTTCCTGTGATTGTTATGATCATATGTTGATTTATGGTAAGGTAGTTTATTAATTTAACCGAAATATTAAACAAAATAACTTTTATTCATGATTATCCTTATTATCTAAAATCTTTGTTGGATCATAATACATACAATATTGATAAATCAGAGAAGTATCTGCTCTATATCTTCGATGAATCTTATGTAACTTAGGTGTATAAGATGGTATTTTGTTTTTTAGATAATGATTACACTGAACAATACAAGCTAAGCATGCTTTTTCTTTTTCTTTTCTAGAAGGCTTGGATATTCCCATAATCAAAGGGATAAAAAGATTATATATAAAATTTGTTAAGCATAACCGAAATATTAATAAAACAATCACAAATTTATCATATTATGACAAAAATAACTAAAAAAATGAACATAGGAGAAATTGTAAACAAATATCCACAAACAATGGAAGTATTTCAAAAGCATGGATTGCATTGTGTTGGGTGTTTTGCTGCACATTTTGAAACACTTGAACAAGGATGTAAAGCACATAAGATAGATGTAGACAAAATATTAAAAGATCTTAATAAAGCAGCTGAAAAAGCAAAATAACTACTCAATACAGATAAATTTATAAATAGCAATTAAATCCTTAATATCGGTGGAAATAAAATGTTCTATAAAACAAAACTACAAAGTCATATACGTGTACCGCCTGATCATTTTAAATTAGGTAAAGAAGAAGCTGTTAGAAAATGCATCATAGAGCAATTTGAAGGCTTTATTTCAAAAGATATGGGTATTGTTATTGACATAGCTAATGTTTCAGAAGTAAAAGAAGGAGTAGTAATACCAGGTGATGGAGCTGCTTATTATGAAACAGTGTTTACATTATTTACATTTAAACCAGAAATAAAAGAAGTAATGCTTGGTGTTGTAAAAGATATAGCTGATTTTGGTGTATTTATGAATATTGGACCAATTGAAGGCATGATTCATGTTTCTCAAACAATGGATGATTTTGTTTCATTTTCAAAAGAAAAAACATTGACTGGTAAAGAAAGTAAAAGAACTTTGAAAGTAGGTGATAAGTGTAGAGCTAGATTAATAGCTGCTAGTATTAAAGATATAGCAAATCCTAAGATAGGTTTAACAATGAGACAAGAAGGATTAGGTAAATTTGAATGGTTAGAAGAAGATAAGAATAAGAAAGCAGAGAAAAAAGAAGAAAAACCTAAAAAAGAAGATAAAAAGAAAAAATAACACAAAATCGGAGATTTTTAATAAAATGCAAAAAAAAATATGTAAAAAATGTGATCTTTTTGTTAGTGGACCAAGTTGTCCAATTTGTAAAGGTAATCAATTTACTACATCATGGCGTGGAAGAATTTACATTGTAGATCCTAAAAAGTCAATGATTGCTCAGAAAATAGGTAAAACAGTAAAAGGAGAATATGCAATTAAGAAAAAATAGGTAAGACAGAAATGAACTTAAAAATACTTAAACAAAAAGAATCACCATTATTGTCTAGAAATAGAATTACAGCTGAAGTTACATTTAAAGGAGGAACTCCTAGTAAAGATAATCTGAAAAAAGAATTAGCTAGTAAATTAAAAGCAAAAGAAGATTTAATAGAGATTAGGCATATTTATGGTAAGTTTGGTGAAGAAAGAGCTAAAATAATTGCTCATGTTTATGAAAATGAAAAAGTGATGAAAGCCCTTGTCCACAGAAAAAAAGTTAAAGAAGCTAAGAAAGAAGAAGTAAAGCCTGCTGAAGCTGCAGCAGCACCAAAACCTAAAGAAAAGTCAGAAAAAAAAGAACCTAAGAAAGAAGAAAAGCCAGCAGCAGAGAAAAAAGAATAAAAAAAAGAGGAAAAGAAATAGGTGAAATGAATGGGAAAGAAAAGAGCACACAAGCCAGTAAAGAAAAAAGGTAAGATCAAAAGAGGAAAAAAAAGAACAAGTGCTAGATATAAAAACTATGCTGTTTCTAGTGGTAAATTAGAAAGAAAAAATACTACATGCCCTAAGTGTGGACCTGGTGTGTTCATGGCAGAACACAAAAATAGGAAAACATGTGGTAATTGTGGATATATGGAAGTTAAGAAGTAGGATTTCTTATAAAAATGCAAACAAAAAAATACACAGACTTATTATTTAGAGACATTACATCATTAGGTGGATCAGTCTTCTATATTATA
>CAYWFN010000015.1:0-8672 GCA_964457715.1 uncultured Methanosarcinales archaeon
TCCTGGCCCATCATATTTATTTTTGAAACATTAGGGTTTGAGAAAACTAATTCTTTATCTTCTAGTTTTATAATTACTTCTTTAGCATCAAGTTCTTGTTGTTTCATGCCCATTTTTTTCATGGCTTGTTTCATCATCCTTGGGTTCATTCCTGGGATCATTTTTTTACCTCCTACAACTCTTTTTATTATATACATATAGTAGTAGTATGTTATATTTATAATTTTGTCTATTGTCCAGGTTATTTGTACTTATTGAGGAGTGGTAAAATTAGAAAGATTTATAAAGGAAAGTCTTTTACACTCTATTAATAAGTAGGGTTTATAGAGGGAATATATGAATAATTCAACAAATTCAAATGGAAATGGTTCTAAGAAAAGCAAGTTTAGTAATATTTTTACTCTTGTTAGTTCTTTATTGATTGCTGGAACAATTGCATGTAGTCAGCCTGGTGTTTCTATTGATAAAATTATTCCAAAAAAACCAGAAGTTAAAGCAGAAGTTGTTGAGAAAAAAGAATCAAGTGAGAAAGTAATAAGTGAGGGAGATGAAGAGATTGAGAGGTTGAAGAAGGAGAATTCTGGTTTGATTCTGGAAAAGTTTTATTTGGAAAGAGATTTAAAATCTGCTCGTTTTAATTTAGGTTATTCTGAAGGTTTAAAAGACAAATCAGAAGAGGAAAACACAATATTAGAAAAGAAAATAGCTTCTTTAGCAAATGTTAATGATCTAGAAAAAACTATAACTAACAAAGAACATTATAAACAATTAAAAACTGCATATAATAATATTTATAAGATTTATTATGATTTTATTGTATATAATCTAGTTGTTTCTGAACAAAATAGTATTTTAAATGGAAATGAGAAAAATAAAGGAATATTTTATAATAGTTCTTTGTTACAAGAATTAATTCTTAAATTACATGAATCTTATGAAGTTACTAAAGAGATTTGTGGTCTTTATAATTTGGATAATAAATATTTTAATGAAATGTTAGAGAATATAAAAATCTTCGATTTATCAAATCATCTTGATTCTGGAAATATGGATGATTTTTTTAAGATGCCTGATGAAAAAACATTAAAGCAATTATTATTAAGAGCAGAAAGAGTAGGAAAAAGAACTGAACATTATTTATGGAAAGAAATGGACTCTAATTCTAAACATAGTGGTGCTTATGGTAAAAGAGTAGGACTTAATCAAAATGTTAATCAATTAATTAAAATTTTAGAATTGACTTTGTTTCATGATATGTTAGCTGATCCTAAAACAGAAAATAGTTTTTTATCACAGAATCAATTTCATAAGATGTTATTTGAACATAATTTAGCTTATGTTATTGATGGTGTTGATAAATTCAATAATAATGGTTGGGATAATTATAATGATTTTAAAAACTGGGCTTTTTCATTTATGAATTTTTGTCATTGGGCTAATCAAGTTTATAGAACATCACCTCAATTAAAAGGATATCTTAAATCAAAAGAAATATTTGGTAAGAATGGTGTTGTTGACACTCCTAATGAAATACTTTATGCAATAAATGGAATTTATAGAGAATTTAATAATATTTACAAACATCATAATATATTTTCATCATTTAATTTTAAAAGTTTTAAAAAAGGAATGAAAAATGTTTTATTAAGAGCACCTGTTGATTTACTTGCTTATGGTTCTTTGAAAGATAATTTAGATGAACTTTATTATGCTAGATTATTATTACCTGTTTTTCAAAAAAGAAAAGTTCAAAGACCATTACCTAAAGATCCTAAAAAATTAGTTCAATATTTAGATGAAGAAGAACAGATAATTAGGCAAGCAAGTTATGATGAGGAAACAACAAAGAAATTGGAAGCTCTTCAAAATTATAATTTTATGATACTTTCAGAGCTTTATTTTGAAAGTATTAGAAATAAAAATAAAAAATAATAAACCAAAAGGTTTATAAATAAGTGTATTTACCCAATAGTAATTAAAAAAGGTGATTTCTTATTATTGAAAAATTTGGTGTGGATTAAATAAAAATTAAGTTAGGTATAAGTGGAGGGATACAAATGCCAAAAACTCAAGAAAATTATAATAATTTAGAACATCAAGTAGATGAAGATTTTTTAAATAGACAAGGACAAAATCAAAGAAAAGGTAATTTTGTTATGAATAGTATAGCATGGGGACTTGATAAAGCTTTTAGACTTGTTGAGAACTATAGAGCAGATCAAAATGAAAATCAAGACAATGTTGAATCTGAAAAAATTCAACAACCTGTGGAAAATATCCCTGTTTATGAACAAGCAATATCAGCAAGAAAAATTAGAAATCATTTTGATCTTATGGATGAACATGATGACATAAAAGAATATTTTTGTGAATATTTGGGTGTTGATAAATTATCTGAACTTCCAGAAGAAAATAATGTACTTAAATCAAACTTAATTTATGAAGCAATTCTTGATGGAACTATTAAGACTGGGAATGACCATCTTAGAAAATATCTTGGATTCAGTGGTTTTAATAACACATCTGAATTTAGAACAATTAAGATCCTTAGTTATAAATTCGAAGATTGTGATGATGAAGATAAAACAGGATTAAGAGCTGCATTAAGATTTTATAAAAAGGATAGAGAATTTCTCGAACCTATTTATCTAAAAATGGGTAATGGTAATATACATAATGCTAAAGAAAATTTGAATAAAGATTTTGTTAAATATCATGGAGATGGTAAGAATCTATTAGGTGTATTTAAAGAACTACAAATTGATTATTTAATTCAATATGTTAATCGTGAATTAGAGTCTTTAGATGAAAATGGTAATCTAAGAAGAAGTTTTTTAAGTGAAGATGAAAAAGAAAAGAAAAGGTCAGCAAGAAAATTAAATAATTTATTAAAGTCTAAAAAAGAAATTAAGATTAGAATAGATAACCTTATTTCTAATTTAGAACAAATTAATCCTAATAAGAAAATAAAGTTTGGAACTTTTCTTGGAGTTTATGACAATCTTGGATATGAAATTTTAGATGTTTTTGAAAATTGTGAATTGTATAATTTTGAAAGAAGATTAAGGTTATTAGCTGAATCAGACGGTTCTAAAAATACTAGAGGTTGTTTAGTATCAATGTGTGAAGAGGACGGTCCTGGTTTAATTGATGCTAATCTTTTAAAAGAATTTGAATTAAGTATTTTTTTTAGAACTTGTAATGATTTTTTTAAAATATCAGATGCTTCAGATTTAATTAAAAGTCAAACTTCAGGATATATTAAAATTCAGAAAGATTTGTCAGAAAAAGTAGAAGATTTACAAAGGGATAATGGATCTGGTAAAAATAAAGAACATAGAGTACAAGGAAGCGATTTAATTGTCGCTAAAGATCCTAAATTTGATTTAGTTCTTAGAGAAGATACAGTTAAAGCAAGAATAAAGGATATTAGAATTGGAATTTTGGCTCAACTAGATAGAGATTATGCACGTAAAAGAGATCTGGAAAGGTCAGAACAAAAAACAACAGAACAATTTGAAGCTCAAAATGTTGCTCATAAGAAATCTTATAGAAAATTAGTTGGTTTAGGTTTAGCTTCATTGTTAGCAATTGGGATTTTGGGTAAAAATGTTTATTCAAATTTGGATTATTATAAAAATTTTATGAGTCAAAAGTCTGCAGCGATTGTTGCTTCTGTAGGTCAGTTATTCGGTGATACAAATACTAAGATTGATGAGGTTGAAGGAAAAGTAGCTGGTGTTGAAACACAAGTTACTGATGTAAAAACTGAAGTTACAAATGTAAAAACAGAAGTTAATAGTGTTGGTTCAAAAGTAGAGGATGTTGAAGGTATGGTTACTGATGTAGAAACAAAAGTTAGTAATGTTGATTCAAGAATAGCAGATGTTGAAATTAAAGTTGATGAAACAATTTCTGTACAAGCAGAAACAATTAATGAACAAAGAGATGAAATAAGTGAGAAAGATGACACAATTGAAGTTGTGACAGAACAAAAAGAAATATTAGAAGAAGAAGTTCAGAGTGAGAAAAAAGCAAAAGAACAAGCAGAAGAAGTTATTATTGAAGAAACATTCCGTAGAGAAGAAGTTGAAGATAAATTTGATCAAACGCACATAGAAATTTATGATTTAAAACAAAGGAATAAACAATTACAATTTCATATGGATTCATTGTTGGAAAAAAATAAGTCTGGAAAATAAATCCCTTTATTTTTTATTTTTTAAATTTTTAATCTGAAAAAAATGAACAAAAAAAATGGAAAGTCATTATCACAGATTACAACCAAGAGAAGAAGATAGTTCTAATAAGTCGTTTATTTCTTTTGGTCATGGTGATGATGGTAAAACAATTAAAACTATTATTGATTCTATTTTGTGTTTGAATGATTTTGAAGAGTCTGCTAGGTTTTTTTGTAAACAGAAAAAACAAATTCCTGATGGAAATTCTGATGCATATTTAAATTACTTTTTTTATGATAATCAGATGAGGCTTGTTAAAGGTGGCAATTTTCCTACTATTGTTGGTTGTGATTTTGATACAGAAAGTGATTATGAATCTTTTGGATTGAAAAGTCCTATTGATAATGTAATGGATATACCTTTTGTTCAGTTTAAGGATATTAGTAAATTAAACAGATTCTTAAAATTAAAAGGAAGTGATTTAAAGAATTATTTACACAATAATCTTGATAGTGGAAATAATAATTCTATAAAGTTTATTGCTTACAAAGGTAATTGTTTACCAGAAGTGGATATTGTTCCTACAAGTTATATTGCTTTTGTTGGAAGGTCTAAAAAGAATCCTACTACTAAATTATTGAATCGTCATTATAATGCTTATTTTTCTACTATTCTTGATGCAAAAAATTATGAAGGTAATGATGATGATCCAGAATTAGATGAAAGATTAGCTTTGTGCAATCTTAATAAAAAGAGTTTGTTAAGAAAATATGGACTTACTTCATCTAATTTAAATCTTGAACAAACTTTAATTCAATTATTTTTTATTACAGAAATTAATGAATTTTCTAAATTGAATAATTTAAATTTGGGACTAGATCCTTCTTATTTTGATAATGATAATAATCATATTAAGCTTGATAAAGTCTTAAAATCTTATTTAGATAGGGATTATCTTGATAAAAGTAGAAATGCTTATTCTAATTTATTTATAGATCCTCCTAAGTTAATTAATAAGATTATGCATAGTATTTTTAATTTTAAAAGATTAAGAGAGAATGATCGTAATGGTAAGAGTATTGAAAAGAGCATTGAATTTAATAAAAAAAAGGATTTAAAAAAAGTAGAAGCTTTAATTGATCTTGGTTTACCAATTACTTTAATTAAAAAATATTTCCCTAATCAAGATTATTCAGGATTAATTCTTAATAATATTTTAGAGGAGTATCTTACAGGAAATAATGCTCATCTTATGATTGCATATCTTGTTGATAAAGTTTTTGATAATAAAATGTTTAATTATGGTCAATATAAATTAGAGCATGCATTTAATTTAGTTCGTTCTTTTATTTATAGAAAATCTGCACAAATGTCAAAGGGCACACCTTTACTAATTGACAAAATAAATAAGGGTTTAGAAAATATTTTCTTTAAATCTATACCTTATTTATTGTTTTGTGGTTATAATCCTAAACAAATATTAAGTACTACAAAAAATCTAGATCTGGACATTTCACAAAAACAATTAAGAGAATATATCCATTCTTTAGGATCACAAATATTTGAGATGGGTTCATATGATCCTAAAAAAATAAAGCAATGGTCTAAACATGCATTTTATAATAGAAATATTATTCAGATACCTTGTGATGAATCTCTTTGGGATTCAGCGTTTAATAATCAAAAATTTTCTCCTCTTGGAAATAAATTTAAATCAAATTATGAGAAGTTTGAAAAAACTAAGTCTTCATTGATTTTTTCAGATGGAAAGATTATGCAAAAATATTCCCTTACTAAGATTAATGTTCCTTTATTCACATTTTTTTTAGGATTTAATAAAAATTTAATTTTTCAGATTGGAAACATGAGAGAAAGATATAATCCGAGAATTTTATATGCTCTTGGAAAACTTGATGTTTCTAAAGTTGGTGATAAAGATTTTGAAAATCTTTATTTGAAAAAAAGAGAAAAGATTAGAAATCTTGTTAAATCTTCAAATCACTTTTTTGGATGGAAATCTTATGATATTGGGCTTATTCCTTATGTTTCAAAATTAGACAGCCTTGCTGAATATGAATTAAATATTTGTGATTGGCCGTTTCGTCTTTCTAATTTAGATAATTTATCAAAATTAAAGGGAACTAAAGGACTTGGTCAAAGATTCAAAGAATTTAGAGAAAGACATGGAAAAAGTGATTTAGAATCTAAAATAAAAAATTTACAAGAAAATAGTGATTTAATATTAGATAATAAAGAAGATGAATATAGGAATACTATTGATGGTGTAAGTGATGAACAAAAAGAATTAAATGATCATGTTTTGAGACAATTATTTAAAGAAAAATTTATTGATTTACCATTTATTATTCATTATAGAAATTTATTAATGAGGATATTTACAGTTTTAACTTATCCAAATCTAAGTGAGAAGGAATATAAAAAATTATTTAAGGATAGACATCAAATGATAAGTATTTATTATAATTATTTAATAAAAATGATAGATCCTGGTAAAATGGTTTCAATGATCTCTGTTAGAAGAGATTTTGAAGATTATCAACCAATTAGTAAGCAAGAAATGAGGATGAATAGAGTTTTATCAACTGTATAATGTTACATGATTTGAGTAATAAATTTCATGCTTTCATTAACTACTGACTCATACTAACACACCGAAAGATTTATATATTAATTAGGATTTACAGGTGTAGTTACTGATTTTATGTATTAAAAGGGGGTTTTAAAAGAAGTTTGATTTTAGATAGTAGACTATATTAATAAAATATACCTTGGAGGGATATAATATGAGTTTTGGAAAAAAATTAATTAAAAGTGCTGGTGTTTTAACATTAAGTGCTATTTTAGCATGTTCTACAGTAGGTGCGAATGATACTAATGCTGGTACAAAACCAAATGGTGCAACACCTAAAGTTAAAAGTTCACAATCTTCTCCAGGAGCTAAACCAAGTGGAAGAGTTCCTAAAAAGAAGAAAAAGGTTTTTACATATCCTAAGTTTAAGAAAGCTGTAAGAGTTTATGATGATAAATTGGCAAAGTTTAAAGGTAAATTTGAAAAATTATATTCAAATACAGATAAAGAAGATGATCCTAAATTATGGCAAACAGTTTCATATTTATTACAAACTGTTGATGTAAATAATTCAGAAGAAATGAATATGTTGAATCAAAGAACAGATAGTTATCTTAAAACTTTATCAAGTGATCCAGCATTATCAAAATATGAAAAAAGTGAATTAATCAAGAAATTAGAGAAGGTTGCACTTAATCTTAAAGGAAAAGATGAAGCAAGATTAGCAGTTGTCCAACAATATCTTAATCAATTAGAACCTGAGGTTGTTAAACAACAAAAACCAAAAGAACAAAAGCCTGTTCAACCTGAACCAGAGCAACCTAAATCTGAACAAACTGTTTTAGAAACAAAAATAGAAACAGAAAAAGGTTTTGAAGATTTAAAAGCATTAATTATAGAGTATAAAGATGTTTTTAATATTGGTGAAAATATTCTTAATTTTATTTTTGATCAAGCTAAATCAAATAGTGGTTATTTTGCAGTTGATAAAGCAAGTCTTCCTTTACCAAATAATAAAACAGTAGAAGTAGAAGTTTTAAATCTTTACATTAAAAATGCTGAAGGAAAGTATGTTCTTGGTAATGGAGGAGTAGAGGTACTTAGATTTTCAGAACAAGATAAACAAGTGAAATACAACGAATTCAAGAAAGAAGTTGCTGCATTAGATGTTAAAGAAGAAAATGAATATAAGAAAAAAGAACCCGTGGAAGATCTTGATGAGGTTGTTAATGAAAAACAAGACGAAGACCCTTCAAAAGATAAAGACAATTTTTTCAGAAAAGTAACACAATTTTATGATAATAATGAAAAAGAATGTCAAACAACTGCAGGAGTTTTTATGCTTGGTCATCTAACTAAAGCTTATGATGATAAGAAAAGCCAAGATTTGATAGCTTTATTAGGAGGAGTAGCTGGTGGATTAGGAACTAAGTTAATTTTTAAGGGTAATAAAGATCTTCAAGATAATCCTTGGGTAAAACTAGGAGTTAATTTAGGAGTATATGGAATTTTAAAGAATGTAGCACCTGATTTAGAATATGATCCTGGTGAATCAACTACAACTACAACTTCAGGTTATACAGGAGCAGCAAATAGATTTTTAAAAGGAAGAAGAAATCCTGGACAAACAGAATAAGTTTTTATTTTATTTTTTTATCATTGTATTATTATAATATAAAAAAAACAAAAAGATAAAGAGGTTTGAGGCAAAAATGAAAAAAATAATCTTTATTTTAACATTAATGATTGTATTATTATCATTAGGAGTATTTGCAAGTATGCAAAATTATGAAGTGCAAGCTCTTGGTTTTGATTATAATACAGGAGAATTAATTGATGATTCTATTAGTGTAACATTAGGTGGTATTACAAGAACTGCAAATCCTATTGCAATTTTTGAT
>CAYWFN010000016.1:0-8340 GCA_964457715.1 uncultured Methanosarcinales archaeon
AAGCAAATCCCAAATAAATTTTTGTAATGAAACATCTAGTCCTGTAAATGGTTCATCTAACACAATAACTTTAGGATTATTAAGAAGTGTTACTGCTAGATCTGCTCTTTTCTGCATACCACCAGATAATTCAGTTATTTTCTTTTTTCTGCTATTAATTAAATCAAGCCTTTTTAATAAAATATTAGATCTACTTAGGATTTCCTTTTTCTTCATTTTATGCAATTGACCAAATGTAAATAAATTTTCTTCAATACTTAGAAAAGGATACAAAGAATTATCTTGTGGTGAATAACTTATTAATTCTTTTAATGAAACCTCTTTACCATCTAAAGTAGGTTTTATTTTTCCAGAATCTGGTCTCTTCAATCCTAATATTGTTTTCATAACAGTTGATTTCCCAGAACCAGATCTACCAATCAAACCTAAGATATCACCATTTTTCAAACTAAAAGAAATATTTTTTATTTTAAATTTACCATATGAAGTTGTAACATTCTTTATATCTATACCTACTTTTTCCATATATAATCTTTTATATATATTACTTTATATAATTTTCTAATATTTTGATTATTTATTAATCTCTACAAACTTACCAAAACTCCTATCAAAACTTTTCTCAACTTCATCAGGAAAACAACAAGCAGGTAGCTCTCCTCTACGTCTGTGATAAAACAAACATTCGCAACATATACCTTTTCTTTCACAACCAGGATAAGAACAGTTACACCTATCCATGTTTGTGTCTTTATTTACACAGGTTTTCATATAAACACCTCTTTATTCAGCAGCTAAACATTCATCAACCCAGTCTCTCATTAAATCTACATCTAAATCACTATTGTCATCAACAAATGCACCAGATTTAACTTTAGCATTCTTTACACATATAAACTGTGGCACACCACTACCAAGCACACCTTTAAAACATTTTTTAGCTACTTCACTTTTTGTAGGTGTAGTTGATTCTGCCCAATAAAATTTATAACCTTCTTTTTCAAGTTGTTCAATTCCTGGCTTCATCTTAGCACACCATCCACAAAAGTCTCCATAATAAAATATTATTGTATCTTCACTTAAATCATACAAATCTTTTGCACAATTAAGATATCCTTTTGGATCACATGTTGTTTCATACTGACATTCATCATCATCACAATCTGATAGATCATCTTCATCTCTATCATCTTTAAAATTATCACACACTTCATTCAATGGATCATGTGAACCTAATACCACTGTAAATAGGTCATTTTTCTCAGTAAATAATTCTCTAAAAGAAGCATCATCTTTCCAAACTTGCGCTTCTTTTATTTTATCATTAAGTATAAACACAGGTAATTTATTTATCCCTTGTTCAGATATCAGCTTTTGAGCTTCTTCTTCCTCATAATCTAATTCTATTATTTCTATGTCAGGAATTTCCCCTAAAAAGAAATCAACAGCATTAGTTACATCACAAAATACACATAATTTATCATTAATAATAGTTAATTGTGTTTTATCTGATTCAGTTTGGGGGTTATTATTTACAACATCATTCTTTACAACTTTTCCCATTAAGTTAATATCCCCAAAACCATTTGTATAAACAGATATTGCTAATAATATTAAAAGAACAACACTTGAAACTTTCCAAAAATCAGTTTTTTTTCTTTTTTTTGGCTTTTCTTCAACTTTAGTTTCATGCTTAGTTTCATTATCTAAAAAATCATTTGCATTAAAATCTTTTTTTTCTTCCATAATTCTTTCACCTCATTTATATGATAATATTACAGGAATTCAATCTTTATTTATAAATATAACTATACTCCTTTTATATATAAAACAACATATAACTTCAATTTCATTAAAACCTATCAAAACCTATTTAAATACTAGTATATATATTACATTATATGTGTATGGTGCCTGTAAGGCCAGTGAGCACACTTAGGATCGTTAGACGATCAGGGCTTTCAATAAAATAGTATAAACTCATTGAAAGTGCGAACGAACCATACACATACTAAAAAAATGAAAAAAAAACAAAAAAAAGAAACTTTCCTATTAGTTTCATTAAAAGAAGAAAAAGCAAAAAAATTAGCACAAGTAATAAGTAATCAAAGTTGTAGAAAAATCTTGGATTATTTAGCAACAATTGAAGATGCAACAGAAACGCAGATTTCAAAAGAACTTAAGATTCCTATTTCAACAGTACATTATAATCTAACACATCTTGAAAAAGGTGGATTAGTAGAAATAGAAGAATTTCATTATAGTACTAAAGGAAAAGAAGTTAATCATTATAAATTAGCTAATAAATTCATAATAATTTCTCCAAAATCAACTGAAAGTATAAGAGAAAAACTAACAAAAAGAATTGGTAGGTTAATGCCAGCTATATTAATCTCAGTTATCATAGGAGGAGCAATACAATTCTTTAACCAAACTAAGATTCATACATTCCAAGTAGCAAGCAGTGCATCAGAAATGGCTGCAAAAGCCCCTTTAATAGAACAAGATACAGTATCATCAACTATAACAAAAGGAGCACAAACAGCAACACAAACTACATTTGAATCAATATCCCAATCAATATCCCAATATCCTGGTTATTGGTTTATTGCTGGTATTATAACATTCATAATCCTATACTTAATCTGGAACTTGATTAAGAAAAAATAGTAAAAGCAGTAAAAAAATAAAAGTAATAAAATTAAAAACATTTAAATATGCTTCTTAATACTACTTATATATGAATCAACATGAGCTTAAACCAAATAAAGATGTTTTTGTTAATTACAGATTTGCTTTAAGATTTATTTATTTATCAATAATTTTAATTATTATTTCTTTAATATCAACAAGATATATTCTTTTCTATGGAATAATTATATTATTAATCTTAATCTATAATTATATTTCTTTAATTATAAGATATAAAAAAGAAGAATATATTTTTTATAAAAATAGAATAATAAGAAAATCAGGATCAATATTCACTAATAAAGAAGTAGAGTTGATAATACAAAATATCACACATGTTAAGATGAAACTTCCTTTTATAGAATATAAATTATTCAAAACTGGCCATATATTCATTGAATCAGCAGGAAGTGCAAAAACAGAAGTCACTCTTTTTTCAATAAACAATCCTGAACAAATATACAAATTAATAGAAAGATTAATGAAATTAAATGGTTTTAGATTAACAAAATCTAAATTAATTCAAAAAGAAAAACCAAGCATTATTGGTGTATATTTTGAATCTTTTAAGAACTTTTTTTTGATACTATTTTATATTTTATTTGTAGCTTTTGCAATTGTTTCAGATGAATTAGGCTCATTTATCAAATTTTTTAAATCACATACTACAACTTTCATAATTTTATTCCTCACACTAATAATTATATTACTTGTTAAATTTTTTATATTCACATTTTTAGATCTCAAGAAAAGAGTTTATAAAATTTATTCAGATACAATTACATATAATGAAGGTTTCCTTTCAAAAAATTATTCCTTAATACCAATTGAAAATTTATCAGATTCAGTAACCAAACAAACTATAATAGATAAGATTTTTAATTTATATAATGTTAAGATTAGTTGTCAAGGTGCTGGTCATGAAATTCTTTTTAAAAATATGGAAAATGGACCAGAATTAGAAAAAAACATAGACAAATTAATTTCTAAGAAAAGATCATTGATTAGGTCAAAAAATCTAAAACATGGAACAACAAAAACACAAACACATTATGAAACAAAATTAACAAAAGACAATAAATTCACTTCTAAATTTAAAATGGATCCTAAAAGAACATACATCCCTTATATTGTCTTAAGCACAATCCTATTTCCTGCATTACCTTTTTGGATATTATATTTTATTTTTATAGTTATAAAAGTTAATGCAACAACATATTATATAAAACAAAATAGTATGAAAGAAACATTTGATTTTATTTCTGCAAAGAATAAAGAGTTTAATAATGATAAAATTACTGCTATTATATTTATTGAGAGTTTTATTGATAAATGGTTTAAGACTTGTAGTATTAGATTTTGGTCAATAGGTTCACGTTCAGAAATTAGTTTTACAAATATTAAAAAACAAGATAGGCTATATAAGAATATCCTTACAAAATTTGGAATAAGGGATCAGACTTCTTTATATAATATGAATTCTAATTATAGTATCCTGTCTATGTTAAAAGCAGTTTTCCCAATAACATTAATAATAGCTTTAGGATCTTTGATTTTCATTGTTTTATCATTTGTGTATCATTTATTATTCTTAATTCCATTATTAATTTTCATAATAGCATGTATACTAATCATAATCTATAGAAAAATATTTTATCAAAATTCAAAATTCACTTTTTACAAAGATTATATTCATTTTACAAGAGGGATTTTCATTAAACAACATTTTTTTGTATTATATGACGATATAAAAGATATAACAACAATAAAATACCCTTTTTCAGATAAAGGTTCAATAATTTTTAATATTGCAGGAGAACGTTTAGTGCAACAAGGAAAAGAAAAAAAGATTGTTTCTAATAGTTTTAAAATCAATTATATAGATAATATAGAAAACAAAGATGAATTAATTGATCTTATATTTTATAAAAGACCAAGTGCTGATCAGATTCCAAAGATTGAAAAACATATAGAAAATTATTCTCCAGAACCAGTTTTAACTTCTAAACAAGATTTAGCAAATACTCTCCTTTTAACATTAATAATAATTATTCCATTAACACTCATATCTTCGCCTGTTTTATTTTTGACTGGTATGTTTATAGTTTATCCTTTAATAATCATAATAATTTTTTTATTTATAATTTGGATAATAAAAGTAAGAATGTATATAATTCAACCATATAGGGTTATAAAAAGAACAGGAATTTTATACAAAAAACAAACTTCAATAGTGTTCAATAAACTAGATCATATTAAATCTTATAAAGGAGTGTTTAATAAATTATTTAAAAATGGATCAATAACTATCCATACAGCTGGGAGTAGTATGCCTGAATTAACTATAAAGGATATAAGTAATTTTGAAGAATTTTATAAAACTTTAAAAAAATATTATTAAATATTATTCTTCTGATTCTTATAATCTCTCTTAGAATCTATCTTAGAATCTACTTTCTTAACTTTATCAATAAAACAGATTATCTTCTCTTTAAAGATCCTTAGTTTATGATCATCAACTTTACTAAGAAATATATCTTCAATAAAATCTCTTATTTCATCATAATCATAATCAATATCATATGTTTCTTTTAAAAAATCTTTATACCCAACACAAACATATGAAATACAAGCAATACCTTTATGATCTTTAAGTATACATCCATTTTGGGTATGATATGAACAAGCTTTTTCAAATCCTAATATTGGATCTTCATTATTTTTAGGTAATCCATATTTCTTTATTCTTGCTTTATTAAGAACAGATAATTCTTTATCTATTAATTTACCTGTAAATCTATAAAACTCACCTAAACAACACCCATATTGACCTTTAGCATACTTTGAAAATTTACTTATTTTTTGATTAGTACAATGTATTTCACAATATTTTATAAGATCAAATAATTTATTAAGTAATGATTCAATTTCTAAGTATTGTTTAAGACAAAAATCTTGTTTATTTAACATTTTTTTATGGATATTTTCAAGATATAAAAGAATTTCTATATTTATTTTCATATGTCACTAGACATTTTCAAAAACATGTCCACTGACCTCTATCATCTAAATTTCACCAGTACAAAGCCTAATTCCAATTTTAACCTATCACTGGACATATGCGTGTGACATTTATAAATAGGTTGTGATATAATATAATTATATTAATTTTTTTAGTATTCGGCAAAGCTCCTTCGCCCCTTACCTTTGCTTTGCCTATTTTTTTAATCAAATAAAAGAAATAAATGAGGTGATTATAATGGTAAACGGAAGTATAATAAATACAAGTATAAAACCAAATGATACAAGTCATAAAACAATAGAATTCTTATTTCAACAACAAATGATTATGTTAACAAAGAAAACTGTTTTTGATGTAAATCAGTTTTTAAAAATATAAATATTAAATAAAAAAGGAGGTAAAACAAAATGAAATTTGAACAAAAAGTGTTTATACAAATAATTGATATAGAAAAAGATGATATGGATATTTATGATGAAGAGGGCCTGGACTTTAGTATTGAAAATGATGAAATTAGTCCAATGGAACAAGGATTTTTAGTTGGATACATGAGTGGTTAATTTTTCTTATTTCTTTATTATTTCTATCTTTATTTTTGTTTTCTTATTTTCCTTTCTTTATTACCAAAACATATAAATACAAATTAGTTCTCACCAAATTTAATGAATGAAAATGAATTCAAAAAATGGATGCAGAATACCAATCTTGTAGAGATTTCAAAACATTATAAAAATTGTCTTAAAAAAATAATAAAACAATGTCTTGATGTTAAAAAAGAAGAATTTCTTATAATTGGGGATACTGGATCAGAAAATAGAAGAATTACTCCTATATTGGCTATGGGTTATTATTTAGCAGCAAAAGAATTAAACTTAAAAACAAAATTATTCATTAAAAATTCAATATCTTTGCCTAATAAATCAGATGAAATGATAAATATATTAGCAGATCTAAATCAACAAAGTGTTATTTCATTAAATCTTTCGGGCATGCTTGGTAATCTTGGCTTTTTAGGTAAAAGTTTTAGAACATTTGTTAAAAAAGGGAATCATAGATTTTGTTCTATAACAAAATTAAAAAATTTAGAAACAAAGAATCTAAAACCTCTTATATCTGCAATGGATGTAGATTATAAAAAACTTCAACAAACAGGTAAAAGAGTAAAACAAGTATTAGATAATGGAAACATGGTTCATATAACTACAAAAAAAGGAACAGATTTATATTATAATATAAAAGGTAAAACTGCTATTTCAAATGATGGTATTTATTCTAAGCCTGGTTTAGGTGGAAACATGCCTGCTGGAGAAGTATATATCCCTCCAAAATCAAAGAAAAAGATCTATGGAAAGGTTGTAATTGATGGATCAATAAGAACATATGGTAGTACTATTTTAGTTAAACATCCTGTAACATTAACAATAGAAAATGATGAAGTTGTTAATATTACTGGAATAAAAGAAGCAAGATTGCTTGAAAATAGTCTTATGAGAGCAAAACTAAAATCAAAATATGGTTGGGGTGTAAGAAGACTTTCTGAATTAGGAATAGGAATAAACCCAAATGCAAAAATAGTAGGTATAACAGTTGTTGATGAAAAAACATTAGGCACAGCACATGTTGCAATAGGAAGTAATGCTTGGTTTGGTGGCACAGTTTATGCTATAAATCATTATGATCAAGTTTTCAAAAACCCAAACATTTATGTAGATGATAAACTATTAAAAATCTAGTATGAAAAGAGTTGTTATGATAGATGATGGGGAATTTGGAAGAATACCCTATTCTAAAATGAAGAAGTATAATAAAAAAACATTAAGAAAATCTTATAAAATATTTTTTGAATCTGCTGAAGCTTATGGATTAAAATGGTATAAAACCAATGTTAGGTGGTATAATAAGAAAAAAGATTGGTTTAATAAAGGTTGGGAAATAAGAAATGGTAAATGGAAACTTTGTCATGATTTTGGTTACGATTTCATATTTGATAAAACTAAATTAACTCAAACAAATCTTCATTGGAAAAAATACTTTCAAAAAAGAACTTCTTTTATGAATAACATTAAAATTGAAAAACTTTGCTCAGATAAGTGGGAAACAAAAAAAATGTTTTCAAAGATAACACCAAAAACATTCCTTATTCATAATAAAACACAATTAAAACAAAAATTAAAATATATAAAATCAAATAAAATAGTATTAAAACCAAGGTTTGGTTCAAGTGCACAAGACCTTATAATAACAACAAAAAATAAGTTACCTCTCAAAATTAAAAAGATACAATTTTACAGGAATTCAAACAATGTAATAAAAACAGAAGATTGTCTAAATTTAGATATAATGTTTATGATCTTCGTGTTGTTATGTGTTGTGGCAAAATAGTTAGTCCTTTTTTTAGAGCTTCAAAACCAGGGGTTTTTATTTCTAACGTCTCTAGAGGTGGGAGAGTTATTTTTATTAAAAAAAGAAATCTGCCTGAGAAGGTTATAAAATTAGTAATGAAGATTGATAAAAATTTTAAAAATTTTTTTCCTAGATTATATGCTGTTGACTTTTTGATTGATAAACATAAGAATCCATGGTTAATTGAAATGAATGCTAAGCCCGCTTTCTTTTTTTCAAAACAA
>CAYWFN010000017.1:0-8279 GCA_964457715.1 uncultured Methanosarcinales archaeon
TCATTCCATCATCTTGAAAATCTTCATTATTTCCACAACATTTATTTCCTTCAGGTGCAGTTGGTAAAAAAACATCTTCTGCTAAATCATATAAATTGGTACCATATCTTGAATTTGCATCTTCTATTCCATAAATCAATGCTGCGCATTTTGTTTTGAATTTTTCTTCAGAAAAAGGTCCCATTTTACAAAATGCTTTTGAATTATCATAAAAATTGTGTCCACTTACATCACAATTATTAATAATATATGATGGTAATTGTGCATTAAGATCATTATTTGTTCCATAAATAACTGTATAATAATCTCTATCTAAAGAACATTTTGGTAATAATTCATCATTTTCATCTAAACAAGAAATTTGACAAGCTGCAATGCCTTGAGTTAATCCAACTGCATGACATTGAGGTAATGGATCTGGTGTAACATATAGAGTAACAGCATCTTTAATATAAGCTGAATTAAAAGGATTTGCAGGATTTTTACCTTTTTTTATACTAATTATTTTCATATCACAACTACTTGGAACATAAGAACCAGCAAATTGTCCAGGTAGGATTTCTTCAGAAGGTGTACATGCTTTGTATCCATATGAAGGTTCATTAGACGAATAACTACATACATCTCTATTGTCTGGAAAAAGGTGTGCACAAGAAATATCATCTGCTAAATTGAGGTTTGAACCAGCAGCTCTTTCAATTATTGCTTCACCAATTTGCTGAAAAAAATTACTAGAAGAATATACTAAAAAACTAGACAAAATTATAATAAAAAGTACACAAAATAAGATTATTCTTTGTTTGTTTTTCACTTAACTACCCCTTTTTAATAATATATATATAATTATATATAATTTATTAGAATTGCATATATAAATGTTGCTATTTTATATACATGAAGAACTATATATATGAACTAGTGTTAAGAAATGTTATTTGTTTATTTGTTGAAAAATTTATTTTATAAATAATTTTACAAATAATTCTTCCAAAATTATCAATTAATTGCCCAAATAAATTATTATTTTTCCTTTGTTCAAGAATATATTGAGTATAATTAGCCCAGGATTTAACAAAAGGATAAACCATTAATGTGAATATCTTACTTATTTTCATTAATTTTACTATTGGGCCAGCTAATATTCTATAACCAATATAAGTTTGATTATCTACAAATCTTAATCTATATTCTTCCTCATATTTAAGTTCTTGTTTTGTTAAATATCCTTGTCTTGTTAATTCTGTGCATATAACACTCCAACCATCGTCACCACCACCATAATTAGGAGGTGAGTCAGAATAAACTGCATGTGAAGCATGAGAAAGATGATGTTGATGTTGCCCTTGTACAACTGCTTCTGGATGTGGGAAATTTTCTGATTGTGAAGGATTTCCTAGATTCATGCTATTAACATGCAATGTTCTATGTTGATAGGTCCATTCACCTGCTGAAACTAGTTTAGAACTCTGAATTAAACTTAAAGCTGCAGAACCAAGTATAAGCCCACCAACAATCATGTTTTTCTTTGAAATTTTTCCTTCTTCATTTAATAAGAAATCATTCACCTTTTTTTTTATTTTAGGAAATTTCATGATAATATGGTAATGTTGGTTATAAGATTTTATATATCTTTCGTTTATTTTTATGTTTTAAGCCAATTTATAAAAATATTTTTTGCTTGTTCATCAAAAAGTAATTTTCTGAAGATGTATTCAAACTGTGCTTTGAATATTTTGCAACGCATTGTTTTATTAACATCAACAATCAAACTATTATAATTTGCATAATTTAAAACAGGGCATAGACCACAATATGGTTGCCAAATACAGTCATCACATTGTTGGAGATCATTTATAGAAGATAAAACAATACTTATTGCATTTTCAGATGTTATAACTTCTCCTGGTTCTTGATCAACAGTGCCAATTTTAAATAAATTATCATCAATCATTCTTGCTTCATCACAAGAATAAATATTACCATCAACATCATATGCTAATTGACTAATACATGCACCACAAGGACTTCTTTGTTCTGTATAATTTGGTTGAAAATCTAATAATATTTTTTTAAGAATAATTATTACAAGACGCTCTTTAATATCTATTCCTTTTTTATTTAATTCAATTATATAATCCATTGTTGTTTTCCAAAAATCAATAAATTCTTGTGTTGTGTAACCAATCTCTTGCCAAGATTTGTCTGCAGATCCTAATTGATTAAGATTTCTTAAATGAATAATATTAAATCCGTGTTTAATATATTCATCTACTATTTCTTTATAATAATCAAAAGATTTTTTTGTTATTGTTGCTAAAGCGTTAATTACATAATTTTTAGGAATTTTGTTTTGTTCTTTTAGGGATTTTATTTTTTTAATCCATTCAGAAATGGTATCATAATTACTTTTTCTAAAAGATTTTCTTTGAAAATCATGCAGTTTTTTTGGGCCATCAAAAGAGGTACATAATCCCACCTTATTCTTTGTTAAATATTCTAATTTTTCTTGATCTAATAATTCAAAATTAGTGACGAATGCAAATCTTAAATCTTTTTTATGTTCTAGGTTTAATGTTTTTGCATATTCTATAATAAATTGTAGAACATTATAATTAAGTAATGGTTCTCCACCTTGAAATTCTATTGTTATGTGATTTGATTGAGATTTAAAAATAAAATCAACAACTTTTTTTGCTGTTTCTTTCTTCATTTTTTTTGCATGTTTATCCTCCTTTAGAGAAGATGCTTGACAATAAATACAATTCAGATTGCAAAGATCTGTTAGAATTACAACATGCAAAGAAGGGCCCTGACATAAAAAAGAATACTTTTTAACAGGAAAATTATATTTGCAATTAGGATCATAAATAAATTCTTTTTCTTTTAATTGTTTGAATAAATTTGGGTCTTCTTCAATCAAATTATTATTAATTTTATCCAAAGATTCTCCAGAAATAGTTAGCCATTTACCTGTTTTATTAATTAATAAATTTAAGTTTTCTAAGGTTATTGATTTATATGGTCTTAATTTTATTTCCATTTTCATATTTGATTTTTGTTTTTCATTAATTGAAAAGTATAATTAAAAAATTCTAGACAAACTATTTTATATTCTTGGTCTGTTTTCTCCTCAGAAAATTCAATGAAGAGTTTATGATAGTGTTGTGAATCTTGGATGTTGTGTGAAAAAAATTCTTTGAACTCTAAACAAGAAATTTTAATGGAATCTAAATTATAAATTTCTTTATTTAAACTTAAGATTGCATTTTGATTGTTTTTATTTATTTGAATTATCATTGTTTTTTAATTTAGGTTTTACTAAATTTGGGTTGTTTGTTTTAAGGATTATGTCTGTTACAAAATTTACGAACTCTTTATGTTTTTCTAATTTATTCTTATGAAGATTATAAATTTGAATCTGTGAAAGGATGGAATTTTCAAGTTCTTTAATTTTACTTTTGTCTAATTTTGTTTTTGAAACTATTTGTAGAATGGTGTTTTTTTGATAATCTTTATCAAACAAAATGTAATTTTTATTTGTAAATGACAATAATGCAGAAGAGATTAGGTTTAATGAAACATTTCTTGGAATCTTAATTATTATTTTAGTTTCATCATCTTCAGGAATAAGATTATTTTTATTAATTTGAGGAGTATTTATTATGACCACCCTGTTAATTTTAGTAAAAAGAGTATAAGATTTATAAACATTCCTTTAGAGATTATTGTCAAGATTGTTCCGATGAATGCAAAAGGTGCAAATGGTAATGTTTGTTTTTTTTCATGATTTGCAATTTCCATTATGAAGAATCTAATAAAGAAAAAAAAGAGATAGTAAACTAAGAATACTTTGAGAAAATTTAAGTTTAATAATGTGTTGAATTCGAATAAAATTCTGATCAATGCAAGAAAAATGTAAAAAATTATTGATTGTTTGAATAATTTATTTATTATTGAATTAATTATGGAATAAAAAACTAAGATTAAAAAAATTTTTAAGAAAAAATTATTAAGTAGAGGAATGAAATTTGACAAATAATTAATGGGCCATAGAATGAAAAAGATTAGTAAAATGGACCTAATCAATTGTTTATAATTTATTTTTTTGCAAATTGGGATCAATTGTTTTTTTTGAAAAAGTAAAAAATAAAAAGTAAAAAAAACAAAATAAGGAACAAAAATATTGACTAATAATGAAAATGAATAAAAATATTTTAAATTATTTAAAGTGTAGATTGTTGTAGGTATTAAAAATGTGTATGCAATTATTAATTTTGCATCTCCTGCTGGCCAGAATTTATATAGCCAAAGTATTATACAAATTATGATTGTAAGAATTAAATTGGTTATAAATTGAGAATAATAAATTGTATTAAAATCTTTTATGAAAAATATAATGTTTAAAATAATGCTTACAATTATTGAATAAATAATCCATTTGTTTTTTATTTTATGATACTTAATATCATGATAAGAAGTGAATAATCCTACTATAATTATAAATGGTAAAAAATAATATATCATATTTATTAGAAATATCCAAGTTAATATAAAGATTTATATATTAGATTATTATAAAGCTATATATATGTTTAAAGGAATTGTAAAAAAGGGGCAGGTTAGCTTATTTATCATTGTAGGAGTCATCTTAGTTCTTGCTATATTAATACCTTTTATTTATTTATCATATAAACAAGAAGTGCCAATTAAAACTGATGCAGAAAATGAACACATAGAAGGATTTATTGAAGGATGCATTGATCAAAAAGCAAAACAAAGTTTGTTTTATTTAGGATTTATTGGTGGTGCTACAAAAGTTAATAGTCAAGAACCATTTGAGTTTTTTTATGAATATGATGAATACTATAAAATCCCTTATCATTTTTATGATGGAGAAAATTTGATTAAAGATGTTAAAATTGAGAAAATACTTGAATCTTTTATGGATAATAATCTTGAACATTGTATTAAGAATTTTGAAAATTATAAGAATGAAGCAGATTTTGAATATAAAGAACCCAAAACTGATGTTTCAATAAAAGATAAAGAAGTAATTGTTAATGTTGATTTTCCTGTAATTATTAAAAGAGAAGGTAAACAAAGTAAGCTTGCAACAACATTCTTAAGTAAAGTTCCTGTAAGACTTGGAACAATTCATAAGATTGGTAAAACTATTGTAGAAAAAAGTGAAAAAGAACCTTCTTTAATTGATTGGGAATATATTTCTGATAAAAATAAAGATGGATTTAATATTACTGCTTATGCAGGTGAAGATTATACAATTATTTATCGTATTGTTGATAATAAATATAAGATTGATAATAATGAATTTGTTTATCAGTTTGGTGTAAAAATTGTTTAAGAAAAAATTAATTGGAATTGGAATTGTTTTGATTATGTTAATTAGTTTTGGTTATAGTTTCTTAGGAATGGGGTCAGGTTCTGGAGATATAGACCCTATGACACAACAAATGTTATTATCACAAATGATGGGACAAGAATTTGATTTCCAGAGTTTATTATTAAGTATGGTTGTTGCAGAAGCAAGTAGTATTGAAGCTGGTGGTCCTTGTATGGATCTTGGTGATTTTATGGATTTATTTCCACAAGGTAAGTGTGGTAGTACAAAAGCTGGAACTTTGTATCAAGTAATGAAGATTGGGGTTTTAGGAGAATGTAATGGTCGTGTGAATGCAGCTAGGAGTAAGTTTACTGGTTGTGTGACAAAAGCTGAGGGTGAGTTGGCTAGTTGTCAAGGTGGTTGTCCTGGTAAATGTGTAAAACCATGTCCAAAAATTCCAGTAGATTGTCCACCTGGTTGTACTGCTATTTGCGAATTAGAATGTCAAAATAGTTTCCGAGAAACAATGCAAGAATGTGAAGAAGATCAAAGAACAGATTATAAAGATGCTGCAGATATGTATGAAGATGAAATGAAAGAATTAGGTAATAAAGCAAATATGATTAGGATGATTGCATTAGCAAATGGAATGGCTCAAGGAACTTTTGATGATGAGTTTACATGTGAAGAGATTTTAGGATCATGTATACCTAGTACAGATAAAATTGTTGGATTTGGTTCATTACTTGCATGTCAAGACCAACCAGGACTAATAATGCAAGTTTTGAATAGTGCGCAAGGTGGAGAATTTGGTGCTGCTTTTAATGGTGGTTTTGATCAAGCAGAGTTTGATAAAATAATTGAAATGGGTAATAGAGATTCTGCAAGAATCTTATTTAGAGAATTAGATGATAAAAACTTTGGAGCACTTAGTGCAGAACAAATGGCTAGAGGTGCTCAGTATGGGCATATAGATAAAGATCAAGCAGGAAAAATAACAGCTGATCAGATGAGTCCTGAGTTATACCAAACATTAAGTAATAATGAATTAATAAATGAAGTTCCTGAAAATGAATTAAATACATATTTAAGTGCAGGTGGTAAAAAAAAACCAGATCCAGGCAAAGGCAAACCTGGAAAAGGTAGTGGAGGATCTAGTGGACAAGGAGGGCAACAACAAACTGGTGGAATGAATCCAATGGTACAAAATATGTTATTAAGTGGAATTATGGGGGGAGGAGGAAAAAATGCTCCTCAAAGACCTGAAAGAGATAAAGATATAAGGCATCCAGTAGTAGTTCAAGGTCCTGGATGCGAACCATGTAGTTTTCCACCAGGATTTAATGGATTTGAAAATGGATGTCACAAATGTGTAAAAGAGAAGAAGAAAGAGAAGATGCTGAACAAGAGATTAATAATGTTGAAGAAGAAACAATTGCTAGTTCAGGAAATGGGGGGGAAATTACAACAAGAGCTATCCAAGAGATAAATTATGAAGAAATAGATTATGATGAAATTTATGTTGATACAACACAGTATGAAGAAAAAGGTACAATGTTTTGTCATAAAAATGGTGCTTGTTTATTTTCTAAAAATTTTTATGACTATGGAACAGATTTAATGCAATTTTATCTTGCAGGTCCATCAGTTCATCATAGATTCGATGATTGTGAAAATTTGTATATTGTTGAAGGACAAGAAAATCAAGATCTTGAAGATGTTGATGGATTACTTTATCATATTGATAATGATGGCATTACTGAAATGTTAGTTACGTGTGAAGATGGTGCAATTGTTGAAGATGAAAACAAAAATTCTATATGGTTGAATTCAGGGCATATAATATATGCAAAAGATGAACATACTCCTGATTTAAATTATTATAAAACAAATACTGATTTTTTTGACCTAAATTCAGGAGTTTTACTAAAACCTAGAAAACAAAATTCTGAAATTCCTCAAGTAACAGGTAGTGCAATACTCGGTGCTGTAGTAGGATTAACAAATGATGATAATATTAAGATAAGGTTAGGTGATATTGCACCAATGGAATCAAAGAGTATAGGAATAATTAATGAAGATGAAGAAGTTTTAATATTTACTAATAATATTAACACAAAAGTAGAATTATTAGGGTATAAATATGAAATGCAACAAGAAGGTGAAGAAGAAGAACCAATAAATTGTGTGTTTCCTATAGAAATTATTGGTAATAAAGCATATGGTAATAGTGATATAGTTCCTTGTGTTTATTCATTATTGTATAAAGATTATTATATTAATGACAAATATGAAATTATAACAGATGGTGATTCTACAAAAGTAATTGTTAATGGAAAAATAATACAAGAATCAAGTGATTGGAATGTTGGCAAAAAAAATTTTAATGATTATCAAGCAAATATGATGGAATATTTAAAAGAAAATCTAAATTAAAATTAAGATAAAGTTAATCCTTCTCTTATGTACTTACTTGATCTTTTAAACTTATTCTTTTTAATCTTATTTAGGATTGTGTTAAATCCATTCTTTCCATTTTTTGGTTGCGCTTTAAGTGTTATAAGTAAAGCAATTAAGTCATGATAATATCTCATTTCTTTTGGTGTTGTTGCAAATGAGCAAATTAAAATGTTTAGTTTATATTTTTTGCACAGTTTTATATTTTGTATTATCCTAGATAATAATCTTGATCTTTCTAATAGTTTTGAATTAAGAATGGCATTAAAATTAAAACAAATTATTTGTTGTTTAGATTTAGCAATTTTGCATAAAACTTGATCTAGACCAGAATTAACAAAATGTGTATGATCTTTTTTATTGTTTAATTCTAAATTAAATATTAAATCAATGTTTTTATTTTCAAAACAGTTTCTAATAATTGAATTATCTTTATATGAAGCATCAAATATACATAAATTAGATAATTGTTTTGCTTTTG
>CAYWFN010000018.1:0-8203 GCA_964457715.1 uncultured Methanosarcinales archaeon
CAGTTTTAATATTATTTTGTTTTTATTCATTTTCATATGCACTATTATATCCTTCTACCATTAAATCAAAATTATTGACTTGGCTATTCTTTGGAATTTTAACATAGATTGTCTTTTTCTGTGGCTGATAAAATTGAACTATTTTTTCTTGTTCTTTGTCTGAAAATTTTTCTATCTTTCCATCATGTGGTAAGACATTAATTTGTATAATTGTTTCAGTGTCAATGATTCCATCTGAAACTTTGATAGGAATATCATATGTACCTTGGTCATCAATCTCTGTTAACCAAATACCATCATTACCAATTGGATAACCATAATTTATAGTTAGAACATCTCCATTAAGATCTCTTACCTTTATGTTAGGTCTTGCTATTTCTCCTTCTTTGATTGTGATATCTTCTGCTTGTATGATCTCAGGCGCAACATTTTCATCTGTTTTTGCAAGTAATGTTTGTGATTCTTGTGTTAATGTTTTGTCTTCATATGTTAGTTCTGTTTTTATGATGATATTTCCATAGTCTTCTACTTCATAATCTAAATTATATGTTTTTATTGTTATTCCATTATCAACTGATAAATCTTCTTGCATTATTTCTTTGATATCTTCAGGATTGTCTTTAGGATAAATACTTGTTTTAATATGTACCTCTGTTGTTTCTAATCTGTTATCAATTATTATTGTTGTTGGAATGTTTTCTTGTTCATAATCTATTTTTTCAGGTGTTACTTGGTCAAATACTAGGGTGTCAATATTTAATTCAAATTCATTGTATGTTGTTGGTGTTTCATCATCAAAATATTCTACTTTATATTTTTTTATTCCTCTTTCATTGCCTGCATTAAATTGAATCTCAAACAAGTTACCTTCTGCAGTGTGCAGATGTGTAAAAGTTTTCCCAACTATGTTGTTATTTTCATCTGTAACAATTAGTTTACCATACACTCCCATGGATTTTATGTTTTGTAATTTGACTTCTAATGTTGTTTCTTCTTCTGGTGCAACATATTTCTTGTAGTTTAGTTCATCTATTAGAACATCTGAATATGGAAGATAATCAATATCATATGTAACTTTTTGATATAATTTGAATATTCCTTGTTCACAGTCAACTACTTCAACTGGGTTGATTGTTACTAAAACCACTTCTTCGTTTTCTGTATAAGAATGTGCAAAGTCTATGCCTGCATCAGATTGGTCAAAATAGCATTCTCTTTTGATGAGTTTTCCTTTTGGTGTGTCATCTATGATTTCACCTTCCCACATTGGTATGTTTGGTATTGTTATTTCAACCGGGTCTTCGAGTGAGAGTAATTTCATATCTTGGATAATTGTTTTATCAGGATATTTGTGAGATATTATTTGTTTTGGCAAGAATAATTCACGATGTTTATAATTTTGACTCATGAATTCTGCATTTAAAATTGAAAAATTATCTTTTTCTTTGATTTGATACTTTGGAATTTGAAATGTGAATTTTCCAGTATAAGGTACTGGTTCAAGTGGTTCTGAATCAGGACCCATTATTGAGAACATAAGATCTGTTCCATGTTGTGGGAATTGATCTAAGTAATTACGACAATAACCTTGTATTTCTTCTTCATCATAATAGGGAATATAGACCTTTGTGTTTGCATCTCCATATAACATATATGACAGTAAAGTAAGACCTACATATTCATCTTCTGTGTCAATTCCCCAATAATAATTGTTTCTTGCTTGCCTAAATACTTCTCCTAAATTGTCATATTTTCCTAAGTTACAAATTATGGATTTTATTATTTCTCTGCTAGGATAAGATGTAGGAGCCATAACTGGTGTATGATCAACAATTCTAGCTATTAATGAAGGTTGTTTTGGAAGATATAAACCAGCATATGATGAATCTAAGATAAATAAGCCACCTTTTTCTTGAAGAGGATATCTCAATTCATAGACATATGTTTCAGTTGCTTTAGCTGTTTCAAGTAATTTCATTTCATTACCACTTTCAAAATGTGTGAATCCTTCAAATATTATTAATTCATCATCTTTGAATAAATCAATATCATCATCATCAAGCCTCAGATCCCATTTACTAGTTGGTTCTAATTCGCTATTCAAGAAACGAGGATCTTTCATTATGTTTACATTATCATTAAAAGATTTTTTAAGAATTTCTCCTTTTGTTATAGGCGAGCCTTTTGATGGACCAAGATCTCCCATGTATGTTGTATGTCTTAAATTTGAAACTGGTTTGTTTAATTGCTTAATCATTCCACTAGGACTATCACTTACCATTCTCGATAAACCAGTTGTCTCATATGATTTTAGTTTATCAATGTCATCACCATGAAATCTTTCTGCAAATACTATATTTATAATTAATAAAAGTATTATACAGGTTCCAATTATCTTGATTTTATTCATTTTTTAAATATTTTCTTAGTTTTTGTCTTTCTTCATAATATGCATTAAATTTGTCTTTGTGTATCATCATGAATATTGCACCATCCTCCCATTCTTCTATGTGTTCACAAGGGGCTTTTAGCAGTTTTTTTCTGCCGTATTTCTTTACTTCTTCAGGAGTAAAAAGGTTTACAGACCAAATAATTAATTGATTTTTTTCTTTTTTTGGTAAACCAGCCTCATGATCTGTAGTTGAATAATCATCAAAACCATAACCTCCTATTTTCAAGATTTGGTAAATCTCTTTTATTATTTTTTTACAGTAGGATGTAGTGATTGGAAAGATAGGCATGGATATTAATAATTTGTTTTCAGATGGGTACCAATAAAAACTTGTACAAATCTCTTCTTTCTTATCGTAATATTCATATAAATAATAATTTTTTATACTCTTTTTGAATTGGAGATTTTTTTCATCAAATGATCTTTTTGTTATTATTTTTAAAATATGTTGTAAATTTATTAACTCAAATTCTTTTCTAATTTTGAAATTAAAATTAATGTCATTAGCCATTCTCTTAAGTTACCCCCTCAAATATACTAATACCTATATTTTTATTTGCTGCAATTTCTTTTGCACTTGCAGGCATGTTCTTAAAGTATTCTTTGCTTACAGTAAATCTTGTTTCAGCTATTTGAATCCCTTCTATTGTTTTACCTTGAACACCTTGTAATCTATCCATTGCTTTATTGAAATTATTTAAGTCAAAATTTTTTCCGTTTTTTACTTCCTCAATTAGGCCCATATTTGTATCTTTAAATTTAGAAAAAACATCCAATTCTCTTCCTTGAAATTTCTTACTTACTGCTATTACTTCCATGTTTGGTTCAGTTAATCTTTGTGCTGCGACTCTTGCTTCACCCCAATGACCGGGGTTGTCAGCATTGTTTTTTAATGTCTTTAAAAAATCATCAGGTAAATTAACATCTGCTTTACTTAATGCACCAACATTTTCTATACCTTCTGCAAGATTTCTTTTTGAGATAACACCTTTTGTATTAGCAATTGCCATGTCAGTTACTTCTCCGGATGATCCTACAAGAAGACGTTTTCCTTCTGCTAAATCATCTAATTTATTGGCTTTTGCAACATCACCTACTGCATCACCTATATTTTCTAGATCTTGAGGATCAAAATATTTAAGTAGTTTTTCTAATTGTTCGCTTACAAATTTTAGTCTTACTTCGCCTAAAATATGTCTCATTCCATCAATAAATTCATCTCCACCAATTGCATTAAAAAATTTCTTTACTGGTCCACCAGGTACAAAAGGTATCACTACAAAGAATGCAGATGTTGCACACCACCCTGCTCCTTCATAATTAATATAACAACTATCTAAAGTATCAGCACCATCTGCTACTGCATCAGCATACATTCCGATTGATGCAAGTACTGCTGGTGTAGCAGTTCCACCTGAACCAAAGATCATTACTGCTCCTGCTACAACTATGGTAGCATATCCTGCGTATTGTACACCCATTTTAAAGAAATATGCATTTTCTCTTTTCAATTTGACAATTTCATTACTCTCCACCATTTCTACAAATGTTTCAACGATTTGTGGATCATTTGTGTTGAATAATATAGCATATTCATCAGTGTCCCAAACATTTGGTTGTAAAAATACTGCATCTCTATTAACTTCTGTTGAAGCAAATGGAAAACATTTAAATGCTGGATTATTTTCTTCTGTTCCAATAATAATTAAAACATTTCCTTCTGTGTCAGATGACCAAGATTTATCAACACACGGAGCAGATTTTCCTGTAATCGGAGATAAAAAGTCTGGTTTATATCCTTTGTCTTTAAATACTTGTTTTAAATCTTTTATTACATTATCCATTTCAATAGATATTGTTTCAGGAAGAATTAATTGAACATTTTTTCCTTCATATTTTCCTTCTATTTTGAACATTTCAAAATAGTTCTCAAAAGTCAGAACCTTTTTTTGGATGTAGGGTATGTCAGAATATATTGATTTTGTTGTCTCGCTTCCTTCAAATATAGTATATAAATTGTCCCATTCTTCACTTATATCTCTTCTATAATGAGGAATTACAAAATCGTCGCCAACAATCACTATATTTTGGCAATTTTTACCACATTTTTCCCTTATAAAATTTGCAATCTCAAGTGAATATTTATTATCTTTTACTTCTTGTTCTTTTATTTCTTCATTATATTCACTAAGTTTGTTCCAAGGTCTTTCTTCTGAAATTTCATAGTCACTTAAATCATAGACAATTCCATTATTCTTTTCTGCATTTTTGTGTGTTTCACTGATTATCTGTCTTATATTTTCTCTGTTATAACCTTTTGGTTTAAATCTTTCATATAATGCCCTTTTGTCTGTAATCATTAATGTATAGGGATGTGCAGTTACACCAAATTCTCTTTTTTGATAACCTGAACTAAATGAATATCCATTATACGCAAAAGTTCCAAGAATATCATAAGGTATAAAAAACTTAAATTCATTTTCACCTTGATCAACAGCCAATTTACCATATTCATATACACCATTAAGTAGAGCAAATTCCTTCGGATAATTCAAACTAATCTCTTGATTACCTTCTGATTCAACTATCAAAGTAACAACATCTCCTGGTTGTTTTTGTACAACTGTGTCAGAATCTGCATATTCTAAACTAATTTCATATGGATATTTTTGTGCACAAGAACCAGAATCACATCCTCCAAAACAAATCTCTTTTTCCTTTATTGTATCTTTGACTTCGCATTTCTTCTTTCCATTTTTGTTTACACATTTGAATTCTCTGTATGTTTGGAATACATCTGTTTTGCCATCACCATCATCATCTGCACAAAAAGTTTCACTTACATAACCTGATTGTCCACATTGTTCATCTGTATAACATACTGTTGGTAGTTTACAGTTTCCAAGACGACATCCATATTTACATGTATCAACATAACTATCTGTATCTTTTTGATGACATCTTGAGGATGTTTCACCAGCATTAGTGCACCAATAATGTCTTTTTGTTGAATAGACTTTGTAACCATCATCACCGCAGAATGCTGCTGATACTGTTGTATCTGTGCCACAGTCAGTATTTTGATGACATGCTATGTAACAAGCATCTTCAATACTTGAATCTTCTAAAGGATCACAAAAACCATCACCTACAATGTAAGGTTTAGAAGCACATATACCATGAACACAATGATGTTTATATCTACATTCTGAATCTCCATCACATTGTTCACCATCTTCTAGATCCATGGCGTCTACAACTCCTGGTTCATTTGCTCCACTTTCACCAACACTAAAATATTCAGAATCACAATCACCTTTGTATAAACAAACTTCAAATTTATAATTTTCATCTTTTTCAAAATCATCATCTAATGTTCCTTTTGTTTTCATATCAGATTTAGGTGCGGTTGTACCTGCCAAGATCATACGAGGATATTCATTTCCATTGATTTCTCTTGAATAGCTAGGATTATTAAGATCTTCACAAAGTCTATTATTAATTTTTAATTCATACTTTAATTTGTCTGGCTGTGCTCTTGCTTCTTTAATATAAATTTTTGGCTCAGAAGGATCACAATTACTCATTGGAACTCCTGTCCATTCATAAGAATCAAAACCACTATGATAACGAGCAGCATCTCTTCCTTCATTATCATATTTTCTGCAAATCATTGCAACTTCAAAATTACCAGTACCAATCATTTTAGTTGTAACTGCAAATTTCAAACCAGTCTTAAACTGGTGTCCTATTGGAATATTGTCTCTGTCAGTATCTACATTTTCTGAATCTATTGGATATCCACCCTGATAATGAGGTCTCACTTTCCATTTGCATTCATCGTAAATAACATTAGAACAATCATCTAGGTTACAAAAAGTAGGTTCTTCTATAACTGCACGCACATCAAATATAGCATCTTCACCAACTTCAAACTCTGTGCCTCCATTAGTAATTTCTATTAAAAAAGCAACAAATTGTTTTTCTTCTGATGGACCTATTTTTATCTTACCAGTACCTTCAACATATTCTAATTCTTCATCTTCAACAGGTTCAGCATCATCTAAATCAATAACACCTTGATCAAGAACAACTTGATCTTCAACAGGTTCTTGTTCTTGTAAATATTTTTCATAAAGTTCTTGTGCTTGGCCTATTTTGTTTGATAATTCTTCAACATTAACTATTCCTGCTCCTGATCTTATATCTAATCCTGGTTCATCTAGATCTGTTGCAGTTGCTTTTAAAACAGCTTTTAGTTCTCTTGGACTAATATTTGGTGCTGCTTGTTTCATTAATGCAGCAACACCGGCAATATGTTGTGCAGAAATACTTGTACCATTTTTTGTTGTATAACCACCATCTAATGCTGCTCCTGTGACATCTACACCAGGTGCAACAATGTCTGGCTTTATCATTCCAAATAAATCTTCACCACCTGAGAATCCTGCTACTATATTATTACTATCAACAGCACCAACTGTGATTGCATCAGGAGAATTACCAGGTGTTGTAATTCCAATATAACCTCCACAAGCAGGTGATTGTTCGTCAGGTCCGCAATTACCTGCTGAAACAACTACAATAATTCCATTATCGATTGCATTTCTTATTGCAAGATTGACAGGAGAATTTGAATCAGAAAATGGTCCACCAAAACTCATAGATATAATATCTGCATTATTCTCAATTGCCCAATTAATTCCTCTAATAATATTAGATGTTTTGCCAATACCTTTTGCATCAAGAACTTTTCCATTAAGTATCAATGCGTCAGGTGCTACACCACTTGCTCTATCATCTATTTTTTTTCCTGCTGCAATTGATGCACTTAATGTACCATGACCATTATGGTCTGATGGATCTTTATCTTCTAAAAATGATTTTTCTGCAATTACTTTCCCTTCTAACATTTCATGTTTCTTACTAATTCCTGTGTCTAGAATAGCTATTATAATATCTTTACCTGTATAATCTATTGACCAGAAACTGTGTGATCTTATTTGATCTATTGAACTACCTACACCAATGTCAGTAACAATTGAGAATTCTTGTTCAGGATGAAGATCTTTTATTCCTATGTGCCTTGTTAACTCTTTTATTTCTTCAGAAGGAATCTCTACCTCTATGATTTTACTCTCTTTAATATAATCTTTGACTTTTCCACCTTTTTTTTCAATAATTGTTTTTATATTTTCTAGATCATCACGATCATTAATTGTGATTAATGTTTGTATATTTTCATCTTTTGTTTTTATAATTTGTTTTTGAAGTTCATTTGATATTTTGTTTTCATCTATCTCTTGAAGATTCTCATCTGCTTGAAATGAAAGCATATTTGCTATCTTTGTTTTTGTTTCTGGACTTGTAATAGGAATAGATGCTAAGACTATGATGAGTATTAAAAACAAAGAAATTATTATTTGATTATGGTATTTTATTTTTATTATATTTGACACCCAATATTTTGATTAGATTTTTATATGGTGTTAAATCTTTTTTATTAATAATCCCATCCCCCTTCACTATTATACATTTATTAACCTAACTGCTTAATAAGTGTTTATTATATGTAATCGCGATATTTACGATATAATTATCTATATATAGGTAGTTGTTTAGAGATATATTCTTTTGCTATATTCAACATATATATTCCATTATATATATTTTATACTCTCTTTTTTTAACAAAGTTTTAAAAACACTAATCACTTCCTATATCATATGAAGATAATAAAAGCGTCTGAAT
>CAYWFN010000019.1:0-6490 GCA_964457715.1 uncultured Methanosarcinales archaeon
ATTTTATTTTTACTCTGAAGTGGTTACAAGGAAAAGATTTTTAAACCAATTTATATTCCTTATATCTGTTGGAACAAATGCTACAATTAACAGAATTAATAGAAAAAGATAAAGCTTTGTTTATGACCTTATCTGATGAAGATTATTCTTTTAGTTTTTACATTGATAATTATTTACACATTTTTCCTACAAAACCAATTCAAATAAATGAAAAACTAACTGAAATAATAAAAGGATTTCAACATACCTATCACCCAGATACACATCCAAATGGCTATCATCCATTGCTTAACAGATGTTATGTTAAAAAAAGCAATAATGAATTTTTAAATATTGTTGATTTTCTTTATATAATTGCTCAAATAAAACTACCAATTAGATTTGGTTATTCAAAAAATTATTCATTTGAAGAATTAAAAATAGCATTAAAAGCAAACACAATAATCCAAGATAAATCTTTAGAAAACACAGTTGATGAGATTTTTGATATTTTTATAAAGGATAAACCACCAAAAACAAAAAAAAAAAGAACATATCCTATAAGTGATCTTGAAAATTATGCAACCAAAAATTATCAATTCAAGAGATTTAACAAAAGGAGTCTTGAAATAATTTTCAATATACTAAAACTAGGACATCCTATTGAATCAACACCAATAAATAAACCTGAAAAAGATAAGACACCAAAAGTAAAAATACTTAGTCCATTACCAAAAGAATTTAAAAAAGGAAATGGAAAAGAAAAAAAAAAGGATGTTTTTGTAACAGGACATTATAACTTTCAAGCTGCATTAAAAATCATGCCAAAGGGTTGTTTTGTCGATGTACATTCTGATTTAATAGATATAAAAGATAAAAATAAAAAAATAGATGAACTTATTGAAGATATTGACAAAGATCTTAAAGAAACATTAGAAATATTAGGAAAATCAAATTTAACAACATATTACAATAGATTAGACAAGATGTTTTCAAAATATGATGGAAATAATTACGATGAGATCATTGAATCTGAGAAAACAACAAAAGGAAATAAAACATTTATCACAAATAACCTAGATTCTGAATTTTTTGAAAAAAGAAAAACATTACAAGATAAAATTTTAGAACTTACTGACTTCATAAAACAAAAAACACACTCAAATGTTGCTCCAGATATCACAATAAATCATGAATTAAATAGAGCTTTTATTCATTTTATGAAAGATATAACACAATCTAAATATGATTGGATTAAATTCAAAAGAATGATACATAGTGAAGAAATAAGAAATAGGCCAATAGCAATTTTTGACACAGAACAACCACTTTACAGATGGGATCCAACAACAACATCATTAGCATTAATAATTTATAAGAATAATAAAATTAAAAAGAAATATATTATAACAACAACAAAGAGTAGAAAAACAAAAAGCAAAGATTATTCATTTATATTAGCTAAAGACAGCAAGGAATTAGTTGAAAAAGCAACAGAGATAATGAAAAAATGTGAAGTGTTTATTGCATACAATATAAAACATGATACAACAAAATTAAGAGAGCAAGGGGATTTTGCAGTAGGTGAAAGAAAAACAAATCCGGTAATGGTATCATCAACAAAATTCATAGAAAGGATGGGTATTCGTGGCAAATTATGTATTGATCCAATGATGTGGGCAAGAGTTTTTTTTAAATATTTACCAAATCAAAAGATCACATCAACTGCAAAACAATTAGGACTTGAATTTGATAAATGGATTAATTATAGGCAACAAGAAGAACTACAACTTGTTAGCAATGTAAAAGATTCAAAACATTTTAGTAAAGAGATAATGAATCTAAGTAAAGATACAATTGAACTGATTGCAGATTATCTCAAAAAAGATTTTTCAAAATTAAAGTTAAAAAAAATGAAAGATTTAGATAAAGTATGTGGAGATATTTTATTAAAATATGTTGCAGAAGATACAGATGTTTTATTAGAAATAGTAAGATCAAAACAATTTCAAGAATCAGTAGAGGATTATTCTTTTATGTCTGAAATATTTAATATTGAATTTGTAAAATTAATGCATTTACCAACATCTTTAAATGAATTCCAAGAAAGATTATTCTTTACAAATATGGGCACATATCATGAAGTTGTTTGTCCTGTTAATCTTGATAGAATTAAAAAATTTTATGACAGATCAAAAAAATATTTTAATAGTTCTAGAGAAGAGAATTATGCAGATATAGAAGCACCAGGTAAAGTTAATAATGTTTACAAAGTTTTTATTCCAAAAGGGGGATATTTCAGAGAACAAATTATAAATAGTTTAATGTATGAACAAAATGATGAAGAAGACATAGAAACCAAGCAAAAATTAGAAAGATTATTTGATTATATAGACCAATTTAAAGAAGATAAACAAAGATTATTTTTTTTATCACAATATGAAGATGCTTTATTTGAGTTTGTCTTAAAAAATTATGCAGCACTACTTTATGAAAAAAAAGAATTTAAAATACATGTAAAAAGTCTTGCAAAGAGCAAAAGATTAAAAAAATTAGATATGGAAAATATTGAAAAAAGATTTGGACAATTAAAAAATGAAATTTATGTTGGTGCAGATTACAAACGTTTTGATAAACACAACCTTAGTCAGACATTACTTAGAAAATACACAAATTTCAAAGATGATAATTTAATAAAAAACAATAGATTCAATTTTAAAGAATATCTGCAACTCTTTAATAAATGGGCAAAGGTTGATGCAAAAAAAAGAATTTTAAGAGGTAAAAATAAGACAACAGAATCAAACTTAAAAAAAGTATTTGATAAACATTTTGAAGAAGTAATTGAATTTGTTGAAAAAAATAATTTTAAAATTGTCCATGTCCAAGGTGATTTTATCTATTTAACAAAAGGTAATGAAGAAGCACTTAAACAAAAAGAATGTCCAATAATATATGTTGATAAAATAGATACAGCATTTATTTCAAAAGATGCAGGAGTAAGTAAGAAAAATAAAAATAAAATAGATTATGAAAAACATGGATATATAAAAGGTTTAAAAATATCAGAAGACCCACAATTTAATTTATCAAGATTAGAAACAAAGATTTACTCTGAGTTCATAATTCCTATACTTAGGGGGAGTCTTTTAGAAACATTAATGAATACAAATGACAATCTAAGTTATGTAAGATTATTACAAAAGGAAATTAAACAACCAGATTTCAACAAAATAGACTTATTAAGATTTACTAAGAGCAAAAATAGATACAGTGGTTTTGAGCACGGTGAAAAAATTTATTTCTTCACACCAGAATCAATTAATTTTAATGAAAAAGATAAGCAAGGTAAATACTTTGAAGTAGAGTTGAAATTTGATAAAAAAGAGATTCAAAAAAGAAAAGTAAGAAAAAAGTATGATAAACAAGCAAAAAGATATTATGTTATGCTTCCTAGGATAAAAAAAGTAAAAGGCAAAAAACAAGAAATAAAAGAAAAACATTATATAATGAAGATAGACAAATTTCTTCCTGATATTGATATGTATGCTGGGATTATTTTTAATAAAATAACGCATTTATTAATCCCTTTAGTAGGTGAAGCAACAACAAAAGATTTTATAAAAAGAGACTATGCTTATACAGAAATAGAAGAAATAGTGATAGAAAACTAAAGAAATTCTTTTACTCAAACTAAAACAGCATTCACAACTCCATCTTGTCCTGGACGAGATGTTATTCTTGCTTTACCTTTTTCTGTTTCGATTATTGTGCCCTTTGTCATTATGTTTCTTCTTACATAATGTACATTTGCAGGATTTTCAAGAATGTTTGTTATTTTTGTTTTGTAATATTTTTTTTCTTTAGGATCAAATACATTAACAGACTCTGCTTGAACTAATTTAATTTTAAGATTTCTACCAATAGTTCTTATCTTTTTAGCTTTATTCAAACCAAGTTTAGTCATAGAAGGTGCTCTTCCAAATAATCTTTTTATTTTTCTTGGTTTAGATTTGTATCTTCCGCCAGTTAATTTTCTTTTTGATCTATGTTGTGTAATTGACATATTAATATAGATTTAAAGTTTTATTTAAAAATGTTACTGTTTTTGGTATGTTACTATAAAGCAAATTCTTCAGTTAAATTTATAAAGTGAAATCAGTTAGCTTTATTTAATTTGTTTTTTTATTATTTTATGGAGGGATATAAAAAATGGAAACATCAAGACCGTTGGATGCTTTAAACAAAGCAAGGGACAAAAGAGTAATTGTTGAATTGAATACTGGTAAACAGTTTATTGGAAATTTAAAAGCATTTGATATCCATATAAATGTGGTACTTGAAAATGCTGAAGAAAGAGAAAAAGGAGAATTAAAAAGACAGTTAGGAGTAATATTTATACGTGGAGGCACAATAGTATTTATTTCACCTGCTTAGATTTGCTTAGAGGTTCATTAAGATGACTAAAGGAACACCCTCAATGGGAAGAAAGTCTGGAAAAAAGACTCACATTAGGTGCAAAAGATGTGGTAAACATAGTTATCACATAAGAAAAAAGAGATGCAGCAAATGTGGATATGGTAAAAGTAAAAGATTAAGAACATATTCTTGGCAGAAAAAAAAGTAGTTCACAAAAATGCGTATCAGTTTGTGCATGATCACAAAAAATGAAGAAGATTTCTTAGCACAATGTTTAGAATCTGTTAAGAATTTAGTTTATGAAATTATTGTTGTTGATACTGGTTCTATTGATAGAACAAAAGAGGTTGCAAAAACATTTGGAGCAAAAGTTTTTGATTTTAAATGGATAAATGATTTTAGTTCTGCAAGAAATGAATCATTAAAACATGCAACAGGGGATTTTGTTTTAATTTTAGATGGTGATGAAGTAATTTCAAAAGAAGATTTTAATATAATAAAGACATTATGTGAAAAACATAAAAATGAATTAATTGGTTTTTCTTTGATTCAAAGAAATTATACAAATGATGGTTCAAGAGAAGGATTTGTTTTTGGTAAAGAGGACAATTCTATAGAAGGGAAAGATTATTTAGGTTGGTCAGAAAGTAAAATTGTGAGATTATTCTCAAATAATAAAAAAATTACTTTTAGAGGAGAGATTCATGAATTAGTTGAACACTCTATTAAAGACAACAATGGACAAATAATCCATACAAATATTCCAATACACCATTACAAAGAAAAAAAAGATAACAAATCTCAAGAACAGAAGATTAAAATGTATAAAGAGATTTGTGAAAATAAAATTAAAAATAATCCTAAAAACGCAATTGCGTATCATGAACTTGCAGCAGTTTATAGGGTTATGAAAAACTATGAAAAAGCAGCAACAAATTATAAGGAAGCAATTAAATTACAAAATAAATTTCCAGAAGCAAAATATGGATTAGGAATAGTTTACAATGAATTACAAAAATATGAAAAAGCAATTGATTATTTTAATCAAGCAATAAATGATTTTTCAAATTATTCTGATTCTTATTTTAATAGAGGTGTTAGTTATGCTAAACTAGGGCAATTAGATAAAGCTGCTGATTCTATTTTCATAGGTCTAAAAATAAAACCAAATGATATCAATGCTTTGGTTAATTTAGGTGGGATATTTGAAAAAATGAAAAAGTATAATGAAGCAAAAAAAGCATTATTACATGTACTTACTTTAGAACCATCTAATGCACGTGCTTATTATAATTTAGGGGTTGTTTTTGAAAAACAAATTCAATATAAACAAGCAATAATAGCGTATGAAAGAGCAATTATATTTAATTACCAGAATAAAGAAAAATTAATTACCAGATTAGAAGCACTAAAACATTTTTTTGGTAAAAATCACTACTAATATTTAAAAAAAGATAGAAAGAAATAAAGAAAACATTTATATTCTAATTACTTTTCTTGGAAAATAAACAAAAAACATGAGGAATGAATAGATGAATATACCAATATTAATGTATCATGAAATTACTGAAAATCCGAACAATGAATGGTGTGTAAGTATTGATAATTTTGAAAAACAAATGGGTTTTCTAAAAAAACAAGGATTTGAAACAATAACTTTATCTAGTCTTTATAATAATATAACAACTAACAAAAAACTTCCTGAAAAACCAATCATAATAACATTTGATGATGCAAGATTAGGAGTTTACAAACATGCTTATCCTATTTTAAAAAAACTTAAAATGAAATCTTGTTTATTTGTAGTATCAGATTGGATAAGCAACAAACAATCTGTTCCTGAAAATGAAAAATATTCTGATTTTATGAATTGGGATCAAATAAAGGAATTAAGTGAAAATAATTTTGAGATAGGTAGCCATTCTAAAGACCATTCTAATTTAACCAAATTATCAGAAAAAGATTTAGAGCTAAATATTGTTGAATCAAAATCAATAATAGAATTAAAGATCAACAAAAATAATTTCTCCTTTTATTTTCTCTAAACTTTCTAACCTTAAATCTTTATATATTCCTCCTTGAACAATACCAA
>CAYWFN010000019.1:6500-8010 GCA_964457715.1 uncultured Methanosarcinales archaeon
TAATAGTTTTTGTTATCCATATGGTAAATTAAATGATCAAGTATCACAAGTAACTAAAAAACATTTTAAAACAGCTGTCACAACACAAAAAGGGGCTAATTTCTTAGACCAAGAAAATCAAGAAGACAAAGGTGAATTAGTAAGATTAAGAAGAAATTGGGTATTAAAAAATACAACTTTAGAAGAATTTCAAAACTCGTTTGTCACATTAAGTTTGTGCATGATAACAAAAAATGAAAAAGAATTTTTACCAGATTGTCTACAAAGCACAAGAAGCATCGTCGATGAAACTATAGTTGTGGACACAGGTTCAACAGATGACACAAAAGAAATTGCAAAATCATTTGGAGCAGAAGTTTATGATTTTAAATGGAAAGATGATTTTGCAGAGGCAAGAAATTATAGTCTAAAATTTGCAAAAAGTGATTGGATACTTATTTTGGATGCAGATGAAACATTATCAAAACAAGACGCAATAAAAATAAGAAAATTAATAAATGAAAAAAACAACAAAGTTGGTTACCACCTCATAACAAAAAATTATACTAATGATTTTTCTCAAGAAAACTTTTATTTGAATAAAGATAAAAATGATTTAAAATCTAGAGGATACTTAGGTGCATCCTTAACAAAAAAAATTAGATTGTTTAAAAATAATTTAGGAATTAATTTTAAAGGAGAGATACATGAACTTGTTGATGAATCTATTAATGAGATAAATGGCAAAATAGAAACTGAAAATATTTTTGTTCATCATTATTCTGAAAAAAAGGGAATGGACTATAAAAAATGGAAAACACAAAAATATAGAGAGCTTTGTGAAAAAAAAATAATAAAACAACCAAACAATCCAAAAGCTTATTTTGAACTTGCACAATCTTATAGAACAGATAATTTTTTTGAACTTGCTAAACAAAATTTGTTAAAAGCAATTGAATTAAAAGAAGATTATACAGAAGCTTATCAAGTTTTAGGAGTAATATATATTGAATTAGGAGAAGACAAAAAAGCATTAGATATTTTAAACAAAGCATTAGAATTTAATAAAAGTTATGCTGAAACTTATTTCTCTTTGGGAGTTGTTTATTCTAAATTAAAGAAAAATGAACTGGCTGCAAAATTTATTGAAAAAGGATTAAAAATACACCCAAATGATGTTCATGCTTTGACTAATTTAGGTGCAATTTATGAAAAGATAGGAGAATATAGTAAATCAGTAAAAATATTGAATAAAGCGTTAGTATTAAATCCTTTGAACCCAAGAGCACATTATAATATAGGCCTTACTTTTATTAAAAAAGGCAATATTAACAATACAATAAAAGCATTTAATAATGCAATAAGATTTGGTTATAAAGACAAAGATAAGTTAATTAGATTTATTGAAAATGTTAATAAATTAAGTAAGTTATAGTTTGATTATAGTCTAAGAGAATAATAGATAGATTTTTAAATGAAATAAAACTTTTTTCTTTATTTTTGGCTGTGATCCTTTTTAATTCATCGCTCG
>CAYWFN010000020.1:0-7928 GCA_964457715.1 uncultured Methanosarcinales archaeon
AAAAAAAGATTTATCTGATTTAAGAAAATCTTTGTTTAATAGTTTTGATAGTATTTTATTGTACATATCTCTGTGGAAGAATTTAGTGTTAATAAGGATTATTGTTTTAGGGCATATATGTAAAATAAATAAAAAAAAATAAAAAACAGATTTATTTTAAGTTAAGCACATAATAATTCTTTGTTCCTGTTTTGTAAAAATTTGTTAGGATTACTTTTTTACCATCACCACTTATTTGGCTTCCACTATAACCACCAAATTGGTATTCCCATGATAATTTGTTTGTTGCTTGTGGTGTATCTTTAGTAATTATTGTCTTTTTATTGCCTTGTAAATCCATAATTCTAAATGAACCATCACAACTATAGGAAATTCCATTGTAGCATGAAGAATATATAATTCCATTCTTTACACCACGTTGTTGCATTACTGAACCACCAATGTTCTCTTGGAATGTATTTGTGTTTGCATCATAATAATATACATTGCTATATCTGTTAGAGAATAGTTTCCCATTATCAAGTGCAATGATACCATATTCTTGAACTTTTTCATGCAGTTTTGAAACTTGTTTTGTGTTTATGTTAAATGCATAATAACCACCATATGCTTTGTAATAAATCTTGTCTCCTTCAACAAATAATTTACTATCATAATAAGGACTTGCATCTCCATTTGCTGGGTTAAAGATCTTAAGTGTTTCTTGATTTGAACCATCTAAATTCATCCTCATTAATCCGTGTGCATCTGCTCTATCTCTTGGGTCAACACCTTCAGCAACTACCCACATCCTTGTTGAAACATAGATCTTACTGTTTGTCACAAAAAAGTTTCCTAAATCAACTTTTTGATAACCACTTATATCAAGATTAATTCCAGTAAATTGTTTATCTGATAACTTTACTCTCCAACACCTACTTCATCAGCCCATCCTGATTTAGGATTTAATCTTCTTTCATAAGCAAAATAAGCATATTCTGCATTATAATCAAGAGTAGGTGAGTGCATTAATGATCCTAATCTATTTGCTGCTCCTAATCCTGTATCAAATACTTTTGTTTGTTGTTTTGAACCTGCTGTATCAGTAACCCATAAAGTCCAATGTCCTCCATGTGCTCCTGGTTCTTTTGGCAAGAATGTTTTGTAGATTATTTTTTGACCATTACCAGAGATTGAAGCATATTCTCTTTTGTTCCCATCTGTAAAATCTGTTAATTTAACAATAGAACCAAATTCTAATGAAGGGCCTGATGGTGTTGCAGGTGGTGTTACTGTTGTTGTTGTTCCTGCTATACATTTATGAAATTCACATTTGTACCCCACTCCATTATTACAGTCTGTATTATATAAACATTCAATTGCTGGATCAAGTACTGATGCCTCTTGAGTTTCTTGTGATGGAGTTAATATAAGAGATTGTGTTGGTGTATTAGTTGACTCTGTTATTTGATATGAGTTAACAAAGTCATCAACAACACCTTGATTATATGTTTTTCTTGAATCTTCTTCTATTGCATACATTATAGAATGCATAACATCATCTTCAACTGCATAGATCATTGTTACTTCATTACCTGAATCCATTATAGTCATTTCATGTGCTGGTTTTCCTGATAATGTTGTTGGTTTTGATTCTACTAATGTTGAACCAAATTCTGCTTCATATGCAGTTGTTAATTGATTTAATGTGATTGGTTCTGGTGAATAAATTACCATTACTACAATTGCAACGCCAATTTCTTCTGAACCAACTGCAACCATTGTTCCTTGGTCTGAGGATTCTTCTGCAACTGGCCAATCTTTAGGAATATTTGCATTAAAATCAGTTGATTTGTATGGTATATATGATGGTTGTGTTGTTGGTGGAGTGTATCCTCCTGGTGGTGTAGGTGTAGGAGTTTGTGTGCTTGTAGTTCCTGATCCTATTTTTGGAGTTAATATTCCTAAACTTGGTAAACCACTTCCAATTCCAGTATTTTGTTCATCCCTATCACAAACCTTATTTGCATTCTGATCTAAACAACATTCTGTACCCATCAACATATAACTAGTTGGACATTTCTTTTGTGCAGCAGGACCAGTTCTTAATCCTGATTTTTTACATCCTGTTGCTGATATTAATAATACTAATACTAAGAAAACAGTTATTAACAATTTTTTATAATTCATTTAATTCACCTCAGTTTTTTGATTGATTTTGATATATAATAGTATTTATAGAATATGTATATATAAATGTTTTGAAAGAAATATGAAAAAAAAGAAAAAATTATTTTATTATAAAAGAATCCAACATTTCTTGTATTGTTGGCTCATGTACTTTATTCTTTGTTGTATGCATAATCCAATATAGTTTTCCTTCTTTTAAAGCATAGATGTGGTTAATTTGGAATACATTAACATAACTAATTTTATATGCTTTTGCACCACTAAAAGTAATTATTTCTTTTTCTAATTTGTTTGATCCTTCAAATTGTCCATCTTTTCTTGATACAACTTGGTCAAAACTTTCAAATGTTTCTAGTACTTCAACATAAAATGTTGCAGATGATGGCTGAGAAAATATTTGTATATGGTCTGGTGTGTATACTTCTATTCTCCAGTCTTTAGGATATTTCATTGAAAAAGAATCTCCTTTGTGGTGTGTGTATTCTAATTGTGTTGTTTGATCTTGTTGTTGTGTGTTTTGTTGTTGGTTGTTTGTGATTTGTTGATCTTGGTTATTAGTTGTTTGTTGATTGTTGTCTGTTGGTCCTGTTTCTAATTTTTGTTTTTTACATCCTGTTATAGAAATTATAATTACAATTATTAATACACTTATTAAAAAAAGATTTTTTGATTTCATGTTTTTCACCTCAGTTTTTTGTTTATGTATAATTTAATGTCTTAGATATATATAAATGTTATTATAATACTATGTTTATATAATAATAATATATTTATTTGGATAGTTAAAAACATAAATCTTTAAAAATTGGTTTAAATCTCTTATCTAAATATGACAGAAGAAGGTATTGAAGAAACAGTAGAAGAAACTTATGATTCTACAATTACATTTGTTGATACTAATGTTATTATCCCACAAAGTGCATGGGAGTTTTATAGAAATAATCTTTGTAAACATAAAAAAGAAGGTTTTTTAGCTGAAAACACACAGATTATTGAAGGTGATCTAAGAGAAGTTATTGTTGATTCTCAAAAAACATTAGATGTTCTTAAAAAACAAGAAAATTTAAATTTAACAAGAGGTGTTAAAACTCAAGTTTGTTCAAAAATAAATGGAATTTTGGAAAATATTACTTTAAGACGAGAGAAATTTATATTTGTTGGTTTTAATTATAGTTTGAATGATCGTGTAAGAGAAAAAAGTGATAGGATTTATGGGAAACTTATGGATTATTCAAAAATATTAGAGGATACACTTGAATTTATTAAGGGATCTTTGTATAATGTTCCAACAGATGAAATTTATCATTATTTAACTGCTTTTGTTTTTACTTTAAGACATTTTTTTGAATCAAGTAAAATTGATCACAATCTTGATTTTGTAGCAGATGAGTTTTTTGTTGTTGCTTGTCTTTATGAATCTTTGATTAATAATGAATTAACAAAAGTTGTAAGTAATGATGGGGATATTGCTAATTTATTAGGACTTTGTTGTTATATTTTTGAAGAGCTTAAGCCTGCAACAAAAAATAACCCTAATTTTAAATATTTTTGTGAACATTTACCTACTTTTTATAATTTGTTTGATCCATCTGGAGAACTTATAGAGGTGGATCTTATTAATAGAGGCTCTATAGTTTGTGATAATAAATTTAAAATAAAAACTCGTATATCTGGTGCTGATGCAAAGGAATATAATTCTATGGTTCATGATTTTACTTTATTTTTAGATAGGTCTGTTGATCAATTAATTAGTTTAGTAACTAGATAATTTCTTTGAAATCCAAACATTTTTAAATAAAATTCCAATATTCCTAATTTATAATGGTAAAATATGAATTAATTATTTCAGAAAAACCAAAAGCAGCAGAAAAAATAGCAAAAGCACTTGCCGACGGTAAACCAATCAAAAAATCAGTAAATAAAGTACCTTATTATGAGGTTACACATGGCAAAAGGGATATTGTTGTTGCATGTGCTGTTGGGCATCTTTTTGGGTTAAAACAAAAAGATACAGAAAAGAAATGGAGTTTCCCAGTTTTCGACGTGGAATGGAAGCCTGTGCCTGAGGTTAATAAAAAATCTGATTTTCAAAAAAAATATATTAATGTTATAAAAAAATTAACAAAAGGTGCTAATGAGTTTACAGTTGCATGTGATTATGATGTGGAAGGTGAAGTCATAGGTCTTAATGTTATTAAATTTCTTTGTAAACAAAAAGATGCAAATAGAATGAAGTTCTCAACTTTGACTAAAGATGATTTGATTGAAGCATATGAACATAAATCTAAACATCTTGATTGGGGTCAGGCAAAAGCTGGTGAAACTAGACATATGTTGGATTGGTTCTATGGTATTAATACATCTCGTGCACTGACTGCTGCAATTAAAACTGCTGGTGCATTCAGAGTAATGTCTACTGGCCGTGTACAAGGACCTTCTTTAAAATTAATTGTTGATAAAGAAAAAGAAATTAAAAAGTTTAAACCAGTTCCTTTTTGGGAAATTGAGATGCTAGCTAATCATAAAAAAGATTTTATTGCAATGCATGAGATGGGTCAGGAATTTGATAAGAAGAAAGCTGACAAAGTTATGAGGCATGTTAAAGGAAAGAGGAAAGCAGTTGTTAAAGAGCTTAAAAAGAAAAAGCAACATCAAGCTCCTCCAAAACCTTTTGATTTAACATCATTACAAATAGAAGCACATGGTAAGATTGGATTAACACCAAAAATAACTTTACAAGTTGCACAAGAACTTTATACTTCTGGTTATATTTCTTATCCAAGAACATCTTCACAACAATTACCTGTTTCTATAGGTTATAAAAAGATAATTAATAAGTTAGCAAAGCAAAGTGAATATATTAAAGAAACAAAAATTTTGTTAGCTAAATCTTCACTAAATCCAAATAATGGTAAAAAAACTGATCCTGCGCATCCAGCTATATATCCAACTGGAATTTCTCCTCGCAGTTTGAATAATTATGAAAAAAAGTTATATGATTTAATTGTTAGAAGGTTCTTAGCTACATTTGGTGATCCTGCAATCAGAGAATCAATGCATGTGAAACTTGATTGTAATAAAGAAATATTTCTTGCAAAAGGAATTATTACTATAGAAAAAGGATGGCATGTTTTATATGGTAAACATGCTAAGTTTAAAGAAGAAGAATTGCCGCATCTAAAAGAGGGTGATGAAGTTAAAGTTAAAAAGATTACATTATTAGATAAAGAAACTCAGCCTCCAAAAAGATATACTGAATCTTCTATTATTAAAGAATTGGAAAAAAGAAATTTAGGAACAAAAGCAACACGTGCTTCTATTATAGATACATTATATACTAGAGGCTATGTTGATGGTAAACAGATCAAAGCAACTGAACTAGGTATTGAAATTATTGAGATATTAGAAAAATATTCTCCAAAGATTATTGATGAAGAATTGACAAGGTATTTTGAATTTGAAATGGAGAAAATTAGAGAAAAAAAGGCTTTACCTAAAGATGTATTAGAGCATGCAAAAAAAACTCTGAAAAAGATTCTTAATGATTTTAAAAAGCATGATAAAAATATTGGTAAGGAATTATTAAAAGCTCAAAGAGAAACATTAGAACAATTGAATAGGTTGGGGCCATGCCCAGTATGTAAAAAAGGTGATTTGGGTATTAGGAAAGGCAGATTTGGTAATTTTGTTGCATGTTCTGCTTATCCAAAATGTAAAACTACATTTTCATTGCCTGCTGGTTTGATCAAACCTGCAAATACTAAGTGTAAAGAGTGTGGTTATCCAATGATTAAGATTATTAGAAAAGGTAAAAGACCATTCAATGTCTGTTTTAATAAATCATGCCCATCTAAAAAAGTGACTAAAGAAGAGAAAAAAGAAATTAAAAAAGAAGAAGGCAAGACTTGTCCTAAATGTAAAGATGGTAAGTTAGTTGTTAGAAAATCTGTGTATGGCACATTTATGGCTTGCAATAGGTTTCCTAAGTGTAGGTATACAGAAAGTTTAGATAATGGTAATAAGAAGTTTTCTAAGAAAAAGAAGTTTGTTAAGAAGAAAAAGAAGTGATTAATTTATATTCTTTATTAAATAATTTGGAATTTGGATCTGTAATTACATATAATATTTGATCTTCTATTTTGTAAATATTTACATTATAATCAGATTTTGCAAGATATGTTAAGTCTATCTCATTAATGTTGTCTGAGAAATCTATTAATTGTTTTACTTTGATTGGAATTTCTAATTCATAATCATAGATCCCTGTTTCTGTTAAATCATTTTTTATAGTCATATCAGTTTTTACGTTAATTATTGAATTTTCTTTGTATATTACTTCTGATTCAAAGTAAGTAACTTTTGTATTTTGTTTTAAATCTTCTGGCATATCATGATAACATTTTATTGAAGTTGTGTCAAGGTATTCTTTTGTTTGTTGATTAAATGTTTGTTTTATTTGGTCATAGTTAAGTCCTTGATATAATAAAGAACATTGTGCAACTTTTTCAAGACAGTTTTGGGTATATCCTTTTGGAGTTGTTAATTCTGGTTGTTTAATTGTTGTTTGTGTGCTTTCTGTTGCTTTTGAAATAACTGAGAACATGATTAAAGTTATGACTAGAATTAGAATTCCTATGAATATAAACATTGATATTTGTGATTTTTTGTTTGATTTTTTTATGTATAATGTAATGGTTGCTAATGTTAGGATACCTATTAATAAGAATAAATATATTGGTTGAGTTTTATTTTTTATTTGTACTCCAACTATGCTTGATGTTATTTCTGATATTGGCATGAGTTTTTCTAAAAAAGTTGGTAAATGTTGATTATCATTATAATATGTATTATAACTATTACAAATGTCTGTTTTATATTCTGTTATTTCTTTTATTAGATTATTTTTTTCATCTGATAAAATTATTTCATTATTGTCTGATGTTTGTATTAAGTTGTTATCTTTGATTTCTATTGTTGCTTTTGTGTGTGGTAAATTGAATTCATGCTTGTATGATGTTATTTGGCTTTCTGTAGTACTAAATTCTGCTATTGTGTGTATTCCGTTTGTTAATATTTCTTTTATTGTGTATTTACTTATTTTGATTATTGCAATGTTACTGTTTCCAACTTCATTGTTTGTTAATTTTAGATTTTTGAATTCTGTTAATGTGAATTCATTGTTTATGTCATTACTTTCTATTATTTTTTCTTCTTTGTATAAATCTGCTAGTCCATTCATTTGTATTTTGTTCTTTTTTAAGTCAATGAATGCTGAGTTTTTGTTTAAATCTTTTATATTAAATCCTTGACCACCTACCTTTTTTATGAATATTTTGTAATTATCTGTTTTTGGTATTATCTTAAAGTTTAGGTCTGTGTTTGTTTTGTGTTCTAATTTGTATTCTGCGCCTTTGGGGAGAATTAGTGAGTAAAATCCTGTTGATTGTGAGAAGTCTAGGATGATTGTTGATTTTCCTTGTGTAGTCACTGTTTCAATTATTTCATCAGATGTGTATGTAATTTTTCCATTAGTTAATTCATATGTATTGTCTTCTAATTTTAAGTGCCCATTTTCTTCGACTATTATTTCTAATTCTGGTCTTGCTAATGTTACTTTGTTGTTGTCTACATTTGAAGTGATATCTGCTGATATTAATTTTCCTTCATTATCAATATTAAACACACTTTTATCAAGTTCTCTGAATATGTTTTGCCCTATTTGATCTTTACTTTGCACTTCAAATACATTATCCACACTT
>CAYWFN010000021.1:0-7897 GCA_964457715.1 uncultured Methanosarcinales archaeon
TATATTTAGGATTAAATTAGGTATTTATATGCTTTTCTATTGTAGTATATATATATCTATAATGTATATCTGAATAAAGGATAAGGAATGTGGGGAAGGGGACTTTCGAGACTCCTGGGCTCGAAAGTATCGAACGCCAGTGAGTTCATTCGAACCCCTGTAAGCACTAAGCTAGCAGATTTTGAGTCTGCCCCGTTAAGCCTCAAACCCTTGGTTTGAATTGGTCTCGAACCAAAGGTTCTCGAGAATTCAAACCTTTGGTTTGAATTGGCCACTCCGGCATCCCCACATATATTATTGGAAATTAAAGAATTATATAAAAATGTATTGGAAAATCAAAATCCATATCTATCTGAAAAACCTATTGCTATAAGTAAAGAAGGTAACACATTGTATAAATCTTGGATATTGTTTTCATCTACTTTTTCTTCGCCTGTTAATCTTAAATACATAGCTTCATAACCTTTTCTTTCTTCTGTTCTTTCTGGATCATTGAATGCATCTCTTAGTTCTTGTTCTATTTTATCTGATGCTTCACCCCAAGATAAAAGTGATCTGCCTAATGCAGTGTTTGATGAATGTTCATTTTCTTGAGCTAAAGTTGAAATATTTGTTCTCATAATATCGTCTTATTTGTAATTGTTTGTAGTTTTATTTATATTGATTATTGTATTATAAAATATAAATTAAATAAATAAAAAAGATATCATTGAATCTTACTTAACTTAGATTCTATCATATTAAGTTCCTGTTCAATTTGATCTATTTCAGAATTAGGCTTCTTTGTTTTTGTTTTTTTAGTTTTTTTTTCTTTTTTTTGTACTTTTTTTTTCTTTTTAAATGCATGAATCCTTATATTAGTTTCAGGAAGAATTCTTTTTAATTTACTATTAAGATTTCGTATTTTTTTAATATCTTTTTGAAGTTTTTCTACTTTGTGTGTTATCTCACCTTTAAGTTTAATATAGTTTTCATACATTTTTATAACTTGTACAAATTCTTTAGTAGAATCCAGAATACTTTGTCTAATTTCAATTCCATTTCTTAAACTTACATAGTATGTTTCTTTTTTTTTAGGCTTTGTTTTTATTTTAGCCTTTTTTTTTGCCATATTAGTCCCACCTATAATGATTCTGGTTCAAACATCATCTTATCAATGAAATCAACTTTTTTCTCAACTTCTTCTAAACTTGTTTCCCATAATTCTAATTCTGCATCTTCTTCATTTTTAAGTCTGTTAATGTCATCTAGTGTTTGTCTTGCTTCTCTGATTTTATTTTTTATTTCATTTAGTAAATCTAAAGCATCTTTGTATTCTTCTATTTTAACATAAACAGGCATTAGTTCTTCTGACATATTAATTTCACCTCGATCTAAATAGTATTTTGTCTGTAAGTATGAATTTTCTTTGCATACTCAGTAAACTTGATTTGAATTTTTTGAATTTTAATTCTTTTGTTTTTTCAATGTCAATAATCTTTGATAATGAATCATAATTCTCTTTTAATTCATTATTAATTATTGTAATATCTGTGATAATTTGTTTGAACATATTTCCTTCAACATAACTTTCTTTTTTAGACCTCTTTTCATGAAACTCTTTTATTTCTTCACTTATTATTTCTTGTTCATATTTTTTTGATTTTGATAAAACATTTAATGGTTTTGTTATTATATTTTTTATTCTTCCTTTATTTTTTTCAGGTTGAATTTCAATTGGTTTTTTAGGAGCAGAAATTTTTATATTAGGAATTTGTATTTCATGTGACATTTTTTTTGGTTTTATAGATTTTGATTTTTTTTGTAAAGTTTTTTCTTCAGGTAAAGAAGGAAATTCTGGTAATTTAGGTAATTCTGGCATTGTTAATGATCCTAATTCTTTTTCTTTTTTCTTTTTTTTTAAAAAATCAAACATACAAACACCCCTTTATAGTTTTAAAAGGATTACCTTATTAAAACTTTTCTTACCATTTTGGGGTGGTAATGAAGATTTATAATATATATTTGTTTTATAGATTTTTATGCCAAAGACAGCACTTTTCTATAAAGAGATGGATGATAATAATGTTAAATGTATTCTTTGTCCTAATAATTGTCTTATTAAGCAAAATCATATTGGTAGTTGTAGGGTTAGAAAGAATATTGATGGTAAATTGGTTTCATTAGTTTATGGTAAACCATGTTCTGTTAATGTTGATCCTATTGAAAAAAAACCTCTATTCCATCTAATCCCAGGAAGTAAATCTTTTTCAATTGGTACAATTGGTTGCAATCTTCATTGCGATCATTGCCAGAATTGGGAAATATCACAAAGTGATGAAGTTTTTGGTTCAATATTAGAGCCAAAAGAAGTTGTTATTGAAGCTGTTGATAAAGGTTGTAAATCAATTTCTTATACATATACAGAGCCAATAATTTTTTATGAATATGTTTTAGATATTGCTAAGCTTGCTCATCGTAAGGGTCTTAAGAATATTATGGTTACAAATGGGTATATTAATCAAGAACCTTTGAAAAAATTGTATAGATATATAGATGGAGCTAATGTTGATTTTAAATCTTTTGATCCTAAATTTTATACTAAGTATTGTGGTGGTAGGCTTGAGCCTGTTCTTGATTCTATTAAAATGATGCATAAAATGGGTGTATGGGTAGAGTTAACTAATTTAATAATTCCTAAGTTAAATGATGATCCTATGTTGATTAGTAAAATGGTTGATTGGATTGTAGATAATCTTAGTTCTAATGTCCCTTTACATTTATCTAGATTTTTTCCTAATTATAAGATGGATTCTATTCCACAGACTAGTGTTAAGACTATGATGAAAGCTTGTGAAATTGCTCGTGAGAAGTTAAATTATGTTTATATTGGTAATATGTTAAGTGATAAAGGTGAGAAGACATTTTGTTCTAAGTGCGGTAATTTACTTATTGAAAGAAAAGCTTATGAAATTATGCAGAATAAATTAGTTAATGGTAAATGTTATAGTTGTGGTGAAGTTGTTAAGGGAGTTTGGGGGTAAAGTTTTTATAATCAATTAGATTATTCTAATAAAAATGTGATTGAATATGTATGCAAACTTGTTTGCATGCTACGAACGAAATGAGGTGAAGTGAGTATGGATATAAATGAAAAATTTAAATTAATAACAAGAAATTCTCAGGAAGTTGTAACTGAGAAAGAACTTAAAGATTTGCTTAAGAAAAAGAAAAAGCCAGCAGTTTATTTAGGTTGGTCAATTACTGGTAGACCTCATATAGGATATTATGTTCCTGTAATTAAATTAGGAGATTTTCTAAAAGCTGGGTTTAAAGTAAAAGTTTTATTAGCTGATCTTCATGGTGCGTTAGATAATTGCCCTTGGGAATTACTTGATAAAAGGTATGAATATTATAAAATAACAATAAGAGGAATGTTTAAATCTATAGGCGCGGATCTAAAAAACTTTGAATTTGTAAAAGGTAGTGATTTTCAAATGGATAAGAAATATATGTTTGATGTTTTGAAAATGTCAACATTTACATCTTTGCATGATTGTAAAAAAGCAAGTTCTGAAGTTGTTAAACAAAGTGATAATCCTAAATTATCTGGTTTGATTTATCCAATAATGCAATCACTTGATGAAGTTTATCTGAATGTTGATATTCAATATGGTGGACTTGATCAGCGTAAAATACTTATGTTTGCTAGAGAAAATTTGCCTAAGCTAGGATATAAGAGAAGAGTTGAATTTATGACTCCTTTGATTCCTGGTTTAACTCAAAGTGGAAAAATGAGTGCATCTGTTGAACATAGTAAGGTTGATTTACTTGATACAAAAGATATTATCAAGAAAAAAATCAATAAAGCATATTGTCCTGAAGGTGTTGTTAAAGAAAATGGAGTTTTAGCTTTTTGTAGATATGTAATATTTGTTTTAAAAGAAGATAATGGACAAGAGTTTGTTATAAAGAGGCCTGAGAAATATGGTGGAGATCTTCATTATAAAACTTATAAAGAATTAGAAAAAGATTTTGCTGCTAAAAAATTGCATCCTATGGATCTAAAAATGGCTTTAGTTGAAGAAATTGATAAATTATTAGAGCCAATTCGTAAGGATATGAAAGGTAAGGAAAAGTTGATTAAAGAAGGTTATCCTGATAAGTAATCACAACATTTATATAATTCTGTTTTTTTTCTTTTTTTATGTACAAAAAGATTGATAGATTATTAAAGAATGTAAGTAAAGTAAAATATTGGGACTTTAGAGAACAGACTAATTCTATAAATAGAGTAGCGTGTTGGAATAATCAAATAAAAGATATGTTATGTAGTGAAAAGTCTGGAATTAATTTTAGAATATTTATTGGTAATGGTGTTGGATTTGCATATTCTTATGATGGCGATATAAAAAAAGTTGTTGACAAAGCAGTCAAGATTGCTAAATTAATGAATACAAATTCTAAGGAAAGAAAAGGAGTTTATATTGGTAAAACAATAAAAGATAATAAAAAAAGTAAGTTTAAAATAAATCCTAAAGATGTTTCATTTGAAGAAAAAAAGAAATTAGTTTTAGAACACAGTAAATTAAGTGAAAAAAAAATAGTTTCAAAACAAGCAACATATTCTGAATATAATAAAAAAAACTATTTCACAAATTCTGTAGGGAGTGATATTAAGCAGGAATTAGTTTTTACTTTTATTAGAGTTGATTCTACAGCTAAAGATAATATTATTGAGACTTATGCAGATGCTACAGGTGGAATGGATGGTTATGAAACTACAAAAAGATTTCCTGCAGTTGCTAAAAAAGCAAACCAGAATGCCCTAGATTTATTAAAAGCAAAAAATCCTAAAGGTGGAAAGTCAAATGTAATTATTGATGGCCCTTTAGCAGAAGTTTTTATACATGAGGCATTAGGTCATGCAAGTGAAGCAGATCATATTATGGAAAATTTGTCTTGTTTAAAAGGTTTAAAAGGAAAAAAGATTGCAAATGATTTTGTAAATGTATATGATGATTCTAGAGGAAAGAACTCTTCATGGGGTGGGCAGTTTTATGATGATGAAGGTATAAAAACCTCTAAAACTTCTTTGATAAAGGATGGTATTTTAAATTCATATCTACATTCAAGAGAAACAGCAGCTTATCTTGGAGTAAATCCTACTGGTAATGGAAGAGCACAAGATATTTCTTGTAGATTACAAGTAAGAATGTCTAATACCTATATTGGAAAAGGAGAATATTCTTTTGAAGAGTTATTAAAAAAATTAAAAAATGGTTTTTATTTGATTGGTTCTAAGGGTGGGCAAGTAAGTCCTGCAAAAGGTACATTTCAATTTGCATGCATGCAAGGTTTTTTAGTAAAGAATGGCGAACTAAAGCAAAGATTAAGAAATGTTGCTTTAACTGGAAAAATCTTAGAACTTTTAAACAATATTAAAGCAGTTGGTAATAAATTTGATGATTCAAGACCTGGTCAATGTGGTAAAAATGGTCAATGGGCTTTTGTTGATGGTAAATGTCCTAGAATTTTGATTAAAGATGCAATTGTTGGTGGTAGTTAAATGGATGAAATTAAACAGAATGCATACAAGTTATTGAAATTAGGTAAGAAAAAAGCAGATTATGTAGTTGTTAATGTAGGTGGGACTGTTTCAGAAAGTGTTGGTATAAAAAATAATAATCTTGATACATTAGATTATTCTAATTCATGTACTTATGTTGTAAATCTTTGGAAAGATGGAAAACAAGGTGTTAGTTATGGAACTAAGTTTTCTTTAGATCTTGTTAATAGAGCATTAAATATTTCAAAAGCAAGCAAGAAATTAGAATATTTTTATGGTTTACCTGGTAAGAGTAAAGTAGTTTATCCTAATAATTTTGATAAGAAAGTTGTGAATATTAATGAGGAAGATTTAATAGGTATGGCTAAACAGATGATAAAAGATGTTAAAACACCAAAGATTACTTTTTCAAAAGGTGGTATTGAAAAAGATAAGAGCTTTGGAATAACACTAAATTCACAAGGTGTAGATGTTTCAGAGGAATCTACATCTTTCTCAGTTTTTGTTGGTGCTACTGGAAGAAATAATGGAAAAGTTACAAGTAGTTGGTTATGGGATACTAAAACTTGTGTTTTTAAATATGATGATATGATTAAAAGAGTAAAAATGGAATGTTTAGATTTTCTAAAAGCAAAAACATTAAGCAAGAAAGTTAAAAATGTTATACTAAAACCAGAATCTTTATCAGAATTATTGATTTATGCTTTTTTAAGTAATCTTAATGCAAAGAATGTTGAAAAACATAAATCTTGTTTAGTTGGTGAATTGGGTAAACTAAAATTTGATAAGAATCTTAGTTTAAATGATAATGGTATCTTAGTAAATGGTATTAATTCTAGTGCAGTTGATTTTGAAGGTAGTGCTTGTCAAAATACTAAGTTGGTAGAAAATGGTGTTTTAAAAAATTTTATTTCTGATTATAATACTGCTAAGCATTTGAAAAAACAAAGTACAGGAAATGCTTCATCTGGTGGAATTGGTTTTACAAATGTTGTTTTAAATGGAAAGTATAATAAAATAGATGAAGGTTTGATAATTAGGTGTATAATTGGTGCACATACTTCAAATTCTTTAGCAACTGATTTTTCTGTTAGAGCTGATAATTGTTATTATTATAAAGATGGAGAAAAGATTCCTGTTTCTGGAGTTATGTTAAGTGGTAGAATGTTGGATGTTTTATCTAGTGTTGTATCTGTTGGGAAAAAGAGAGAGCAAAAAAATGGTGTTTATACTGGTTCTTTAGTTAGTGATAAGGTTAATGTTATTAGGCATTAAAAACAGTTAGCTTTTTAAATAGATCTTGATTTCTATATATACATATGAAAGCTATTGACCCGAGTGAATATACTAAATATGAAAGAGCTAGAATGATAGGTTCTAGAGCATTACAGATTGCAATGGGAGCTCCGTTCTTAATAAAATTAAGTGAAGAGGATATTGTAAGTCTAAAGTATAATCCTGTGTCTATTGCAAAGCTTGAATTTGCAAAAGGTGTCATTCCTTTGACTATAGTAAGGCCATTACCAGAAGCAATAACAGATGCTGCAGATGTTAAAGAAGTTAGTAAATTAGGTAAAAAATTAGTAAAGGAAATTCAACAAACTGAATTAGATACTGATGATGGACCATCAATGGAAGATTCAATGAAAGAGATCATTGAAGAGATGAAATCTGGTGATGCAGAAGATTGATTTTTGTTTTTTATTATATAAATCTTTAAATATAAAAACTTCTTACTTTGATTATTATGGCTGAAGAAAAGCAATTAAACCTTAAAGTTGCAGAAGCAGTACAAGATGATGTAGATAAAGGTATTGTTAGAATAGATAATTCTTTTATGCAAGAAATAAATGTAAGATCTGGTGATATAGTAGAAATAAATGGAAAAAGATTGACTGTAGGTATTGCTGATAGAGCTTATCCAGGTGATATTGGGTTAAAAGTCATTAGAATGGATGGAACACAAAGAAGGAATGCTGGTGCAGGCATAGGTGAATTAGTAAAAGTACAAAAAGCAAAAGGTGTTAAAGAAGCTAAAAAAATAGTAATAGCGCCTGCAAGAAAAGGTGTTGAATTAAGAACAAGTTCAAATATATTTAAGCATGGTCTGCTTGGTAGAGCAGTGATAAGGGGAGACGTAGTTTCCTTAGGTGGTACAAGAACAAGAAGAACTACAATGTCAAGGAATCCTTTTTTTGATGATTTTTTTTCAATATTTGATGAATCATTGACAGGTTTTGGTTTAGGTGGATTAAAGTTTGTTGTTGTTGAAACTAGTCCTAAAGGTGCTGTTGTTGTTTCTAATTCAACTGAAGTTTCTCTTAATCCTGAAGCAATTGAAGTTAAAGA
>CAYWFN010000022.1:0-7880 GCA_964457715.1 uncultured Methanosarcinales archaeon
TTTAGGAATCAACTCTTTCATCATATTTATCTTGTATTTCATTTTTGTTTTCCTAGTATGAAATCCCTGGATTTCATTGGTGAATACCATCTTCCTTTGTAATCTAGATTCTCAATAACGTTTAGATTAAATTTCTTAAAAATATCGATCCATTCTTTTTCTTTTTTAAAATTAAAAGGTGTATTTACAGAATGCCTAAAGTTCATTAAATAATCATAGCCATACATTATTCTCTTATGTAAATAATTGATATAAACATCTTCAAGAATTATTATTTTATTTTTTGAAACCCTAACAGCTTCTTTTAGAATATTTATTGGATTGTCACAATGGTGAAGCGTTTCAATAATTAGTACTTTGTCAAATAATCTGTCTTTAAACGGAATTGTTTTTCCGTCAAATAACTTAAAAGGCACTTCTGCTTCATTATATTTAATTATATCAATTCCCTGAACTTTCGTATTGTAATCTTCTTTAATCTGTTTAAGTATGGTAGCATTCCCAGATCCAACATCTAAGATATATTCTCCTTTTTTTATGAACTTCTTAAGAAGTTTGCTTATCCTTTTAGCTCTTCTTTTATTCCTTTCTTTTAATACTTTCTCCAATAATCTCATTTTATATCTTCTCGGAATTATTCTTCAAAAAATTAGCTATCGAATCAGCAACAAAATCAATCTCTTCTTTTTCTAGTTCAGGAAACATTGGCAATGATATTATCCTGTTTACATAAGATTCTGTTACCGGAAATGCGCCTTTTTTTAAATCAAGATAGGAATATGCTAGCTGTAAATGGATGGGTATTGGGTAATGAAGACCAGTTGCTATTCCTTTTGATGTTAGAAATTCTTGGAGAGCCCTTCTTTTATCGCTTTGAATAACATAAAGATGATAAACGTGTTTCCCGTATTCTCTTTCAAGAGGTATTTTTATTCTGTTTAGTCCATCAAGTCTTTTATTGTAATATTTCGCGTTTTTTCTTCTTTTATTATTCCATTCATTTAAGTATTTTAATATAACACCCAATACGGCTCCTTGGATGCCTTCCAATCTGCTATTAATACCTATAATCTCATGATGATGTTTTTTAGTTTGACCGTGGTCTCTTAACATCTCAATTTTTTTAGCAATCTCTTCATTATTGGTTGTTATTGCTCCCCCTTCACCATAAGCCCCTAAATTTTTGCCAGGATAAAAGCTAAAACAACCGATATTGCCAATAGAGCCACATCTCTTTCCTTTATATTCAGCACCATGCGCCTGACAAGCATCCTCTATTACAAAAAGATTCTTTTCCTCAGCAACCTCTAGAATTGGATCCATATCTGCAGGCTGGCCATAAAGGTGAACTGGTATAATCGCTTTAGTTTTGTTTGTTATTTTTTCTTTAATAAGTTCTGGGTTAATATTATATGTTTCTGGATCAATATCAACAAATACTGGTTTTGCTCCCACCAGGGAAACAGCCTCTGCAGTAGCAATAAATGTATTGGGTGGTAAAATAACCTCATCTCCTCTTTTAATATCTAAACTGATCAAAGCAAGTTGAAGCGCAGATGTTCCAGATGAAACCCCTTTGCAATATTTAACATTACAAAATGACGCAAAATCATCTTCAAATCTCTTAACAACATCTCCCAGAACAAAGGCGGTATTTTGAATTATCTTACTAATGGCTTCATCAATCTCTTTTTTTATTGGCAAGTATTGTTTTTTAAGATTGACAAAAGGAATTTCCATTTTATTTTATTCTTTTATCTCATCAACTTTTTTGATTATTTTTGCAGGATTACCAGCCACTACAGAATTTAGAGGGACCTCTTTTGTAACAACTGAGCCAGCACCCACAATGGCATTTTCACCAATAGTGATTCCACATATTATTGTAGCATTAGATCCTACCGATGCTCCTTTTTTTACCAAAGTTGGAATAACTTTCCAATCTTTGTCTGTTTTTAGTTTTCCTTCTGATGTAGCTCTTGCATATTTATCATTGATAAAAACAACCCCGTGACCAATAAAAACATCATCTTCAATAGTAACCCCTTCACAAATAAAAGAGTGACTTGATATCTTACAATTTTTTCCTATTTTGGCATTTTTTTGTATCTCTACAAATGCACCTATCTTTGTATTATCGCCAATTTCACATCCGTAAAGATTTGTGAAATCATATATCTTAACTTCTTTCCCTACTTTTACATTAACCTGATTTGTTTTTGGATTTTGACTCATAATACTATCTCCTTTCTGGTTTTAATTGACTTAGTAGAAGCTTCCAGGATTCTAACAACATCAAGACCTTTTTCACCATCTGTAATCGGTTTTTTGTTTCCAGTTATACATTCTAAAAAATGACTGCATTCGACTTTTAAGGCCTCATCTTCATCTATTTTAGGTACAATCACATCACCAGAACGATATATTGGTGTTTGAGGGGTTTCTTTTGTTAGATCAATATCCACACCTTTGTTATATATTTTAATTTTTTCACTGGGCGATATATCGTCCCAAACAATCATTTTTTTACTTCCTCCAACAAGAATCTTTCTTATTTTTACAGGAGAAAGCCAGCTAATGTGGATATGTCCTATTAGATTATCTTCATATTTCACTGTGAGGTGTGCCATTTCTTCCACTTTTTCATTAATGTGTTTTGAGGCTATTGCAGACACACTTATAGCTTTTTTATTGAAAATATGATCCATAATTGATATATCATGTGTTGCTAAATCCCAGATTACATTTATATCTGGTTGAATTAAACCAAGATTTATCCTTTCAGAATCGAAATAGAGCAATTCACCCAAATCACCATTATTGATTATCTCTTTTATTTTGTTGACTGTCCCTGTGTAAAGGAATGTATGGTCTACCATCAATATTCGATTATTTTCTTTTGCTATCTTGATTAATTCCTCACACTCTGCAACAGACGATGCCATTGGCTTTTCAACAAGAACATGTTTTCCTGCAAGAAGAGCTTCTTTTGCAAGTTTGTGATGTGTAAACACAGGAGTTGCAATAGCAATAGCATTAATTTCCTTGTTGTTTATGATATCTCTGTAATCTTTAGTTGTATTTATTTTTGGATACACTGAACTAATTTTATTAAGGTTCTCTTCTTTTAAATCAGAGATAGTTTTAACTACGCAATTCTTTAATGAACTAAAATTCCTAACAAGATTGGGGCCCCAGTAACCACAACCGATAACCCCTACATTGATATTGTTCGACATTCAAATCACGTCAAAGCGTAATTTTGGTGCTTATTTAAAGGTTTCGTAACTTTTTTAAAAGCAGTAATAACCCGCTTTTTATGAAGTTATTTTTAATCATTCCGGATATTAAAGGTGTTGTTTCAAAACCAACAAGCCCCCATATTGGAGCTGCATATTTAGCTGCAGTCCTATTAAAAAATGGCCATAATGTAAGACTTTTAGATATGAGGTTTGGCTATAAGTATAGCTATCTTCTTGGTAAATTAAAAGAATTTAAACCTGATTTTGTCGGAATCACCAGCACAAGCGTAGGACACAAAAAAGCGTGCGAACTTATTGAGAATTTAAAGAGAGACAGTTTTAAGGTTCTTATTGGCGGACCACATGCATCTGTTATGTTGAAAAATGTTTTAGAAGAGACAAGAGCAGATTTTGCAATCAGGGGAGAAGGAGAAGATACAATAATCGATTTCTTGAATAATATCACTAAACCAGAAAAAGTAAAAGGACTTATCTGGCGTAATGAAAATGGAGAAATTATTGAGAATGAAGGTCGAGACAGAATTCAGGACTTAGATGGAATTCCTTTTCCTGCTTTTGAATTGTTTGAGCTTGATAAATACATGGATAAAAAACTGCCAATTGTAACTTCGAGAGGGTGCCCATACAGATGCACTTATTGTTCAATCTTTTTTACAATGGGCCACAAATTTAGGGCAAGAAGTCCTGAGAATGTTGTTAATGAGATAGAAAAATGGTATAAAAAAGGTTACAAATATTTTTCATTTAATGATGATTGCTTTACATTTGACATGGAAAGGGCTGCAGAGATATGCGAGTTGATTGTCGACAGGAATCTAAAAATTGAATGGGACCTAAGAAACGGGATAAGAATTGATAATGTTAATGAGCAATTGCTTAGAAAAATGAAAAAAGCAGGTTGCGTTTATATGGCTTTTGGTGTTGAGTCTGCTAATCAGGATGTCTTAAATAAGATGAGGAAAGGGATAAAAATCGAACAAGCAAGAAATGCTATTTTGCTTGCTGATAAGATTGGCATAAAAAAAGGAGCATTTTTTATCATTGGAATGCCTGGCGGGAATATGGAAACATTTAAGCAAAGTCTGGATTTTGCCCTGACTCTTCCTTTGGATGAAGTGAGATTTTATAATGCAATACCCTACCCAGGAACAGAACTTTTTTCGTGGATTAAAGAAAATGCAAAGTTTTTACAGCCTTTGGACAGCTATCTTGATAATGCTGATGCTTGGGATGCTGAACCAATATATGAAACAGAGGATTTTAAAAGAAATGAAAGAAAAAAAGCCTTTTTGATTGCTGAGGAGCATGTTATGAAGTATTTGATGAAAAGAGAGTTTGGCAAATTTTTTGGTATGATTGGATGGTGTTTATGGAAGCCAAGGTTCAGCAGAAAAGCGGTTTTCCCTATCGGTAAAAAGGTTTGGAGTTTTTTTAGGATATTAAGGAGTTATTGATTAGATAGGGGGTATAACTTGGTATAACTTAATTCTTAGCTAGTTTTTTTATCTCATCAAGATACCTTTCTGCTGATTTTCCATCTAAGAAACCATCAAATGCTTTTTTAAGAACGCGTTTTCTTTGTTCCTTGAACTTTTTAGAAAATTCTTGCGGGTTGTCCACACAACGGATTATTGCTTTATTCAGTTCTTTTATGTTATTGACTACATAGCCTACTCTGTCTTTAGGTTGGAGTGTAAAACCATTTTTAAAAGGCGCAGGAACATTAAGGAAAATCATCGGACGGTTAAGAGTAAGGAAATCGATTGATGTGGATGTCCAGTCTGAGATAAGTACATTGGAGATATACAATAATTCATGCGTCAAAGGAAATTTTTCTTGAGAATAAAATCTGACATAGTTATACTTTTTCTTTGGGACATATTCGCTGTTGATATGTGCCCTAAAAATAAATAAAACTTCCTTTTTCTTTCCAATATCCTCTAGCATTTTTAGAAATTCTTCAGGATCCTTTACAAAAGGAAATACGTTTCTATTTTCATCCTGCTGTTTCCATGTTGGTGCGATTAGTATTATTTTTTTATAATCTTTACCTGAATGGTATTTTTTTAAAAGGGATTTTCTGTTTATTGTATTATCAAAAAAATAATCCACTCTCGCATAGCCTGTTGGGATAACCCTATTTTCTTTGAAGCCCCATTTATTGACATAAAATCCCTTAATATATCCTGAAGAAGCAAAAATCCTATCACAAAAATGATAATCTTTGAAATCCTCTGCTGTGTGCCCTTTGTATGGCACAGTATGAAAAACATCTATAAATTTTGGATATCGCATATATAGTTTTTTGATAAGCAACAATATGCTTGGGCCGTGCGTAGTTACAATAACATTGGAGTTTAAAAGCCAAACTATATCTGTTAATTTCTCTCCACATAAGGGCCTTATATCCAGCTTACTTCTTTTTAGCTCTTTGTAATATTTGTAATCAATAGCAAGATAGGAGATCTCAACACCCCTTATCTTATCTCTTTTTATGTAATCAAGGAGCGCCTTTATATTCCCGTCCAATTTATGACCAAAAAGCACTATTCTTAATTTTTTTGATTTTTTTGAGAAAAATTTTACAATAAATGCACCAACTACAATATTAATTGCTGTTATTAGGAAATATATCCAAACTATTGGATTTTTTTTATCAAACTTCATGTTAAACACATGTATCCGTCTTTTATTTAAATATTTTGTTGTTATTAGAAGAAATTTGAATGTTAATAATGAAATTTATAGAAAACTTTATATATCATCTACGATTTTCTGAATAATCATTCAAAAGAGGAAAAGGGGGGGTTCAAATTTCATCAAAAAATTCAAGAAAAATAATAACATATCTTGCAAATAATCCAAGTAGCAATACCAATATAAATCAGCTTGCCAGAATTCTAAATATGAGCGTAGGAAGCGTTCACCTGACACTTCAGAGGTTTGAGAAAGACGATATTGTAACATCCAAAGCAATTGGAAACTCTATGATATACAAATTCAACCATGATAATATAAAAGCCCAAAAATTGATTGAAGAAATTACGTTAAATATGCCTGCAGAATACCTGAAAAAGACAAAGATAATATGCACTATAGGGCCTGCTACTGACACTGTTGCAACTATCAGGAAGATGATTGAGGCGGGAATGAATGTTGCCAGGATAAATGCTTCTCATTGCACTGAAGAATCTATATTAAAAATAATAAATACAATAAGAAAAGCTAATGAATCTATACCTCTGCTTCTTGATATCCCTGGTGTTAAAATAAGGCTAAGTCATTTTAAAAAAAATATAACTTTCAAAAAAGGCGATATACTAAGATTCTGCCCCAATAATAAAGAAGGATGCATCCCTATTGATCATGATGATATCCATAATAAACTTACAAACGGAACATACTTTTCCATGGATGACGGAACAATCAGTTTTAAGGTAGAAAACATAAATGGAGATGTTATTTCCTGTATAGCAATTAATGATGGTGTATTAAGCAGCAGAAAAGGAGTAAATGTTCCTGGCCTATATCTTGGAAAGGAAGATCTTACTGCTACTGATGAAAAATTAATAAAATTTGCAATAAAAAATAATTTGAATTTTATAGGTTTATCTTTTATAAAAAGTGGTGAGCAGGTAGAAAAGATAAATGAACTTATCAAAGGAACTAAAATAAAATTAATATCAAAGATAGAGACAAAAGAAGCTATAGAAAATTACCAAAATATCATCGAGAAATCTTACGGAATAATGATAGATCGGGGGGATTTAGGGGCAGAGGTTGGTTTAGAGAAAATTCCTCGCTTACAGAAAAAAATAATTGAAGAGTGTAATAAGCAAGGTAAGCCGATAATTGTAGCAACACAAACGCTTGATTCTATGAGGCATTCTCTTTATCCTACAAAATCTGAAATTAGTGATGTTGCAAATGCTGTGCTTGATGGTGCTTCTGCATTGATGTTATCAGCTGAAACTGCTGTAGGTAAGTATCCTATAGAATGTGTTTTAATGATGAGCAAGATTGTTTCAGATATAGAAAGTGATGTTTCTTACAAAACATTTGATGACGAAATGAAATTTGATAATTTCGCAGATGTTGTCGGTGCAGCAGTAGCGCATATAACCAATAAGATGAAAATAGATAAGGTGATATGTATGACTTCAGGGGGTTTTAGCGCTAGGATGATGTCGCGACATAAACTCCCCACACCCATAATAGGGGTAACAAATAATACAAATACCAACTCAACAATGAATCTTATGTGGGGTGTAAGACCCTTACTTGTTAGCGCAGATATAGACAACAGCGCATCAGTAGATCAAAAGAAAAAAGTAATTTTTGAATGTCTTAATAAGGGCGTGATAAGAAAACAAGACACCATAATTTTGATTGGTGCAGTTTTTCCAAATAATAGAAAAATCACAAATATGCTAGAGATCCATAAGGTACACGAATTATTGGGTTATTTTAACGGGGCTAACAAAAATGATTGAGCCCCATGGAGGAAGATTAATAGATAGGGTTCTAAGAAGAGATAAAAGAGAAAAAGCGATAGAAGAATCAAAAGAGATGTCAAAACTCACAGTTCATAGAGACACAATTCTTGATGTAAGTAAC
>CAYWFN010000023.1:0-7772 GCA_964457715.1 uncultured Methanosarcinales archaeon
ATAAACAATGCAAGAATCAGATCAATAAAACAAATAGATTTTGAAAGAATTATTATAATTGAGCTTGAAAAAAAAGAAAAATATAATTTAATACTTGAATTCTTTTCAAAAGGCAATATAATCTTAACAAATAAAGATAATGAAATCATTAATTGTTTTTTCAAACAAAAATATTCCAACAGAACACTTTTACCAAAATATGAATATAAACATCCTAAACTAAAATACAATTTTCTGCAAATAACAAAAGAAGACCTAAAAGATCTATTACAAAATTCTAATAAAGACTTATTAGTCAAAGCACTTGCAATAGATCTTGCTTTAGGTGGGATATATGCAGAGAAATTATGCGAAATATCCAGAATACCTAAAGATTTTGACCCTAAACAAGTAAAAAATATAGATAAACTTTATTCATCAATCAAAGAATTAAAATTAATACTTCCAAAAGAATTCAAAACATTAAATGATTTTCTTAACATAGAATTTCAAAAAGAAGTAACAACAATAAAAACAGATCAAGAAAAAATGTATGAAGAAGAAATAAGAAAAGTTAAGAAAATGATGGACATACAACAACAAGCAATAAAAAATTATAAAAAAGGCATAGTTGACAATGATAAAAAAGCAGAACTGCTGTATCAAAACTATCAATTAATAAACAATATTATCAAAGAACTAAAACAAATACAAAAAAAACACACTTGGCAAGAAATAAAAAAGAAATTAAAAAATTAAAAAATAATAAAAGAAGTTGATGGTAAACATAAGGAGATTGTAATTGAACTAAAATGAATTTCCTACAAAGATACAAAGACTTGTATAACAAAGATCTTGAGAAATACAAATCTCTTGAATTAAACAAGTGCATAAGATCAAATTCATTAAAAATCAATCAAAATAATTTAAGAAAAAGACTAGAAAAAAAAGGAATCAAATTAAAGAAATTCCAAGAAAATGGTTATGAAGTTCTAAAATCTAAAGTACCAATAGGAGCAACACCTGAATACCTTCAAGGATATTATTATATACAAGATAAGGCATCACAATATCCATGCACATTATTCAAATTCAAATCAACAGACATTGTATTGGACATGTGTGCTGCACCAGGTTCAAAAACAACTCAGCTAAGCCAATTAATGAATAATAAAGGAACAGTAATAGCTTTAGACATAAAAACAAAAAGATTACAAGCACTAAAAAATAATTTACAAAGAACAGGTTGCACAAATGTAATCCTCTATAACAAAGATGCAAGATATGCAGAAGATTTCAATATAAAGTTTGACAAAGTATTATTAGATGCACCATGTTCTGGTAATTTTATTATAGACAAGGAATGGTTTAAAAAAATTACAATTGAAGGAATCAAACAAAGACAAAAAATACAAAGACAATTAATAAATGCAGCAATCAATGTACTAAAACCAAATGGAATATTAGTATATTCAACATGTAGCATGGAACCAGAAGAAAATGAACAAGTGATTGACTTTGCATTAAAAGAAAACAAAAACATGAAATTAGTAGAACAAAAAAGGTTTTGGCCACCAGAAAGCCAAGGTTTTTATGTTGCTAAATTAAGAAGAATAAAATGAAACTAAAAAACCTAACATTAATTGGAACTTCACACATTGCAGCACAAAGTATTAAAGAAATTCAGACTACAGTAGAAAAAATAAAACCACAAATAATTGCAATCGAACTAGACAAAGCAAGATTCAAAGCATTAATTAGCAAAAAACAAAAACAAAAATTATCTTTGGCTGCAATTCCTGAGATAGGGTTCAAAGGATATTTATTTGCACAATTAGGTAGATATGTACAAAAAAAACTAGGAACAAGAGTAGGTATTGAACCAGGCTCAGATATGTTAGAAGGAATAAAGCAAGCAAAAAAACACAAAATAAAATTAGCATTAATTGATCAAAACATAGCAATCACATTAAAGAAATTCTCAAAAGCATTTAATTACAAAGAAAAATGGCAATTAGTAAAAGATATCTTTAGTGCAATCTTTTTTGGAAAAAAACAATTAAAAGAAATGGGAATAAATCAATTGGATCTTAACAAAGTTCCATCAAAAAAGATTATTAAAAAATTACTAAAACAAGTAAAAACAAAATATCCAAGAACATACTATGTTTTAGTTGAAGAAAGAAACCATATTATGGCAAAGAACTTAGCAAAACTTATGAAAAAGCATCCTAAAGACAAAATTCTAGCAATTGTTGGTGCAGGACATGAAGAAAGGATAATAGAGATCATATAAAAAATATATGAACATAAAGTAGAATATATAAAATAATATCAAAAAAAACACAACAAACTTTATAAACACAAACAACCTTAACAACACTATGATATCAAAATCCATCCCAACTATTAAAAAACATTTCAAAATAACACAAAAAGAATACATAGATATAATGTTAGCAACATTAATACTAAGTTTTATATTTTCTTTTTCAAAATGGGGTAAAAATATTACTTATGCAATACATATAATTCTAATTGGAATTATAGTCCTATGTTCATTATTATTACACATAGGAATACAAAAAGCAATGGGGATATATTATGGTTATAAATCTGAATTTCAAGTAAGCATTATAAGTTTATTAGCAGCACTAATGATAGGAATACTAACAGACATACAATCAAAAGGTCTTATTCTAGTATTAGTAATCCCTGGCACTATTGTATATAAAATAATGTCTAAACATAGGATAGGTAAATGGCCTAAAGGACCCAATTTCCCAGAAATGGGACTTATTACATCATTTGGAATATTATTAAATCTTTGTTTAGCAGTAATATTTTATGGATTATATAATTTAACAGGTGTGTGGTTTTTCTGGCTAATTACAATTATTAATTCATTCTTTGCATTAGGTACAATTTTACCATTACCAAAAAATGATGGATTATTAATATTATATAGTTCAAGAATAGGATACGTTCTTATATCATGCTTAGTTATCACAACATCATTTTTAATAATATCAAAACTAAGTTTTTTATTAACATTATTATTAACAATAATCACTTTATTACTAGTATGGTTTGGATATTATCATTTTATTGAAAGAGCACTAGGCAGCTAAAGACATTATAGCTTTTTGAAATAAATATATTATAACTATATATGAAATAACAATATTAGTTAATCCTAATATTAAAAAAATAAAATAGATTCCAACTAAACCATCAATAAAACTTGCAATATCACCTTTAAAAGAATAAACCTTGATTCCCAAATATATTAAACAAACAAAAGGCAGTTTCCAACCTGAATAAAACTCATGTTCAATTAAAAATACTACCAAAGTTGTTAACAAATCACAAAAACCCAATAATTTGATTATCATATTATGTGGGAATAATAAAAGGTATTTAAAGATATATGCAAATGTCATGAATCAGAGATTCATGATCATGATCAGAAATCTATGATTTCTGACATGTTGATTTGCATGCTACGTATACAAATTTTAATTTGTATGCTTGTCAATCTTTGATTGACATTGAACGAAATAAAAGTTGAGTGAGTATGATGAAAAAAGCACAAATAAACTTAGTAAACTGGTTCCTTGAGATAGGAGCAATATTGTTCTTAACATTAGCTATTTTTATAGTATATGCTACTCATAATTCATATTTAAGATTTATAAATATATTTATATCAGGGATTATATGTGGTTATATATTATTTAAAAAGAAACTAAAATTCAGAGCAATATTCATTACAATTGCTTGGGTTATTGGTTTGATTATAGGTAGTAAAGAGCATTTTCTATTAGTAATATTAGTATTTATCATAGGTACAATTATCTCATATAATAATTTTAAGAAAAAATGGTTTGAATTCTAGATTTTAAATTTATTATAAATCATCACTTTTTTGTAAAATCAGCAAATCCTCTGTAGTTAACTTTTTTCTTTTCTTAATTTTTTCTTTAACATCTTTTTCTTTAGTTGCCATCATTTCTTTCTTTTGTCTTTCTTCAATATTTCTTTGTTCTCTTTTATCAGAACTAAGCTTAGAATTTACTTTACCCATATTTCCTAATTCATTTTTTAATTTATTATTTATTTCAGTAAAATCTTTTTTAAATTTAAGAAATTGCTCAAAAGCTTGTGCTTCTTTTTCTTTTAAATCATCAATCTCTTTAGAAGATGCTATAAGTGCTTCATGCTTTTCCTGACCTTGTTTTGCCTGAGTTTGGATTTTATTATGTACATTATCTCTTTCACGTTTTAATTTTTTTATTTCTTTAGAGATTCTATTAATATCTTCCCATACATTAACAAGAGATTTTACTTCTTTAAACTTCTTTTTCAAATCTCTAATCTGTTTCATAACTTTTTTCTCTTGTTCAATAGACAAAACTTCAGTTTCAACTTTTAATTCTAATTTATCCATCCTTTCTTTTAATTCTAAAGGATCTCCTTTAATATTATACTTTGCAAGAAGTTCTCTCTTCTCTTGATTAAGTTTTTTTACACGAGAGATCTTATCAGAGACATCATCAGCAATCTTTTTTCTAGTAACTTTATCATTCTTTATTTGTTTAGTAAACTTATCTCTAATATTTCTATTAGATTTAATATGTTTAATTAGTTCAGAAATCTGTTTGTTAAATCCTTCCTTTTTCTTAAACCAAGTTTCTTTATGAGTATTAATCTCTGAAAGCTTAGATTTAAGTTCAGCAATTTTCTTTTTATGTTCTGATAATTTATTCAATAATTGTTTTTTCTTTTCAGGTGTTAGCATTGTGTCACGCTCACTATAGGTCGTCGCAAATGAAAATAAAAGTAAAATAAAAAAACAACTTAACCAAATAATGCTCCTAAACCAGCAGCAGCTTGTTCAGCGGATTTTTTATCTTCTTTAGGTTTTTCCTTTTTCTTTTCTTTCTTTTCTCCGCCTTCAACAGCAGCAGGTGCAGCAGCTACAGGTTGTACTGCAGCTTTCTTAATAGCTTCATCAATATTAACTCCATCTAATGCAGCAATTAAAGCTTTGATTCTAGCTTCATCAGCTTTTACTCCAGCTGCTTCAAGTACTTTTTTAACATTATCTTCTTTGATTCCCTGTCCAGCTTTGTGCAATAACATTGCAGCGTATATGTATTCCATTTTGTTTACCTCCAAATAAACTTGAATTTTTATTTTTGTTTTGTTTTATTTTGTTTTTGTGAATTTAATATTAATCTTTTTTTTCTTCTACTGTTTTCTCTTCTTGTTTACTTTCTTCCTTCTTTTCCTCTTTCTTCTCTGTTGATTTATCTTCTTTTTCTGGTTCTTCCTTTTTCTCTTCCTCTTTCTTTTCTTCAGGTTTTTCTTCTTTCTTAACTTCTTCCTTCTTATCTTCAACCTTTAACTCACCAACTTCACTCTTCAATGAATTCATCTGTGCCTCAGCTTTAGCTAAAACATCACCAACTGTTTCACTACACAAAATATCTTGTGCTCTTGCTAATGCCAAAGCATCATTATGAGCTTTTGGTATCAATAAATCAATTGTTTCCTTAGTCATATAACCTATTTCAATTGCTAAATTAATTGATTCAGTACCAGCTAAACAAATATTATCAATAAATTGTTGATCATCAACATCTAACACAGATTTTGTAAATATTGTTCCATCTTCATAAACTGCAACCAAATCCAATCCAACTTCCATAGGAAATATACTTAATCTTGTTAACATCTGTGCAACATTAGACTTTATTACTTCACCTTCTTTTACAACAACTTTGTCAGATTTTATTGCAACTTTTCCATTCTCAACACCTGTTTTCAAACCAAGAGCTCCTAATTCAGAAATTACTGGTCCTGGTGCAAATGGTGTTGGACCAGCTTTTATGGTTATATCTTTAGGTGCAATTTGACCAGCTTTTGCAGGAGCTGGTGACTTACTTTTTCTAATAATCTTTGCTAACTTGAATGGATTATCTTTTGTAAATAATAAAGCAGGCATTCCTTTTAAATGAGGAACAATTTTTTCAATATCTTTTTTCTTATCTTTAACTTTATCAATAGCAATTTTTATTAACCTACGTTTAGTCATTCTCATTACTACTTCTTTTCTTAATTTCTCTCTCATCTTTTGTAACTGTGGTGCTGGAAGACTTTCCATATTAATAGCACCAATAATAGGATACTCAATAATAAGTTTAACAAAATCATCTACAACTCTCTTCTTATACTTTGCAATTTTTGCTGTAGGTTTTTTTGCCATTTTTAGTTACCCAAGTTCACAGATTTTGACATTGTTAATTTCAAAAACAAATTCTTAATATTATTTCTTTCACTAGGAAGATTATGAATTAAAGCATTATAAATATACATTATATTATCTACTATATGATTATCCTCCATTTTTTCAGAACCAATTCTTAAATGGATTATTAAATGCTTTTTAGCACTTACTCTAAGCAAACTTTGTAATTTTTCAACTAATGGTTTTAATGAAGCTTTTGGTGGTACAATACAACCTGCTTTTGGATTTGGCATTTTTTGTCTTACACCTAAAACCTTACCAAATGTTGTTGCAACTTTTGCCATAATATTTGCTTGAGCAATAAAATAATCATTTTCTTCTGCTAATTTCTTAATTAATTTTTTATCACTTGCAAATTTAGGAAAATCATCAACAAGAATAATTTTATCACAATTATTAGTTGCTTCATCTTTAAGCTCTGGCCCAATAAAAGCACAAACTCTAATTTTTTTACCGAAACCATGAGGCAAACTTAGAAAAAAATCCACATGATTATCTGGTTTCTTCATGTCAAGATTCTTAAGATTAATAATTAGATCATATGATTGATTAAAGTTTCTTTTCTTAGAACTTTCTTTTATTTTCTTTATTGCTTCTAATACTTTAGTCTTATCCATAATCATTCCCTCCTACTAAGCGTAGTGATGTGGGTAATATAGTACAGAAACAAATATCTATTTATAAATCTTGCGATTATAGTATCTCAATCAACAATACCCAATATATCCTTAGAATTAGTATAAGGAACCTTATTAAATTCACAATTTTTACAAGTAGGATCTAAATTAAGCCATCTATTTTCTTTATATCCTGGTACTTTCACTTGTACATAAACATGTTCAGGAATAAATACAAACCTTGCATCTAATCCAATTGCTTCTAATAAATTAACTAATAAAACTGATGCATCATCACAATCTCCACCACCTACAGCTAATGATTCTCTTGCACCTTTAACATATTCATACTCCATAGGATCAGACATATAATCAAAATTATCTCTTACAAAATAAAACATTGCTTTTGCTGAACAGATTTTATTACCTGAACAAGCAATAGATGAAATCTTATCAGCTGTTTGTTTAATAACAGGATCATTAGGTCTAACCAATAAATTAAATTCTTCATATGATTTAGGTTGTAATGCTCCTTCAATTATCTTAATATCTTTAGGAACAACATCATCAATCTTTGGAATCTGTTTAGGCTCAGGATCAAACTTAATACTAAATTCTGGTATTACCATAACAACTATTAATAAAACCAAAAACAAAGCCAAAATTATCTTTACTGGTGTAAAGAATTTCTTTTCTTCATCATCATCTAAATGTTCAACAATCTTATCCATAATATGTGATTATATAAGAAATCATTTATTAATGTATCTAATTAAAATATCTAATTAGTTTACACAATTACTTACCAAACCTTCTATCTCTATTAGAATACTCATTAATAGCTTTAACAAAATCTTCTTTTT
>CAYWFN010000024.1:0-7762 GCA_964457715.1 uncultured Methanosarcinales archaeon
AATTCCTTATTAAAGCTTCTGATAATCCTATTTTCTCAGAAATTTTAAAATATGAAATAGCTGAATTTGAGGTGTACAGAGCCATAAACACCATTTTCTCATTTACAGACAATGGTTGAATATTTATGTTTTCTTGTTCTTGTTTTAGAAGATTTAAGTTTGATCTTTCTCTTAAAAATAACTCAAGATTATCTAATCTCATCTTCATTTTTTCAATTTTCTGGTCCATATCTTGGATATATTCATAATTTGCCTGTATTTCATTTGTATTTTCATTAATAGAGTCTAAATGTTCGTTTAATTCTTGTTTTAATTGAGAAATAAGCTTCTTTATATACTGTTTAAAACTAAATTTTTCATTGATTAATTTTTCTTGTTTTTCTGACATTAACAAAATTAAGTTGACAGGAGGTTTATAAATTTATTTATTTTCATACTCTAGAAAGCTGTTTTGCAATATATCTTTTTTCTTTTCCATGTGTTACCACGTCTATAAAATCCTGTGCTTCAGCTTCTCTAAGTATTCTATAAAATGTACTTTTAGAACACAAACCCTGTTCATCAACAACTATCTGCTTTAATTGTGTAGCTGATATAGATTCATATTTTGTAATTAAACTTAAAATTAATTTTTTTACATATTCTTTTGAGTTTCTTGTGATATTTGTATAAAGCTTATCTTTAATTGTTTTTTTTGGAGCAGAGATTGGCTGATTCTCGAGAATCTCAAGGCGAGAAGCTACCTCCTGCAATTTGTTAAATATAGGTTTAGAGTGTGATTTTTTGTTCAAAAGTGCTTGTTCAATCTCTTCTAAACGCCTTAAAATTGGTGCATGATCATGATCCATCATACTCACTTTATTGTGTAAATTTCTTACTTTTTGAAGCAAAATATTATGATTATTTGGTTGATTTTGTAGCTGTTGAAGCTGAGCATGAATATACGGGAGATAGGCTAAATTCTGCTCCATTTGCCTTAATTTCAATTCTGTTTCTTGTATTTTTTGATCATGTTCATCATGCTTTTGATTAAAATATTTTAACCACTCGACGACAGTTTGAATATCATTTTTTACATGATTAAAAGATGTCGTCAAGAAACTACTAATTTTAGTCATGCTTTTTTCTTCTTTTTCGGATTTATTTTTTTTAAAAAAAAGTACCATATTTTAATAAAAAGAAGAGCTTCTTAATAAATCTTTTGGTAATTTTAGGACAGTCCTAGGACAATAGTGGGACAATAATGGGAATGAGAAAGGGCTTTATATCTCTTAATTCTCGAGTTTTTGAAGGAATTGAAGTTTCAGGTGGGAATGAAATAGGACTATCCTAGGACAAAGATAGGACTATCTAAGGTATCTTAGTTATGACAAATAAAAGTAAGATAATGAAAAAATGACAATAAAAATTTAATAAAAAAATAATTAAAAAATAATAAATTATGAAAAATAAAGATTATATGTTTAAAGATTATATGACCAAAATGTCACATTTGAAAGAGTTTTTTTAATTAAATCTTATAAAATATGCTTAAAAAAAGTGATATTTGAGATAAAGTGAGGGTCTAAAATGCCTAAAATAAGGCATTATAAGCCTTTTAAAGCTATTTTAGTATATTGAAGTGAGTGTTAAAAACAGATTATATAGTAAAATCCATTAAATATGTGCAAATTAATCATATATAACCATATATGAACTATATAGCGATGTTTCCACTAATTTTAAGTGTTAAAGTGAGACTTGATTATGATAAGATTTAGCCTTATTTATTGTTTATACTTAAAACATATGAGATTATATAGGGATTATATAGGAAATGTGAGAAATAAAGCTTATTTTTAGTATAATAGCATGTTCTATAATAGGATGCACATAGTAAAGTGAGAGTTATATGTGTTTTTGATATTGGAATAAAAAGTTTAATATATGAAATAAGGATTTTATATATGAAAATGGTAAATATAAGGTCTCAGAAGCAATTATCTATTGTTTTAAGTAAGTTAAAAGGCTTTGATAATAGTAAAGTGAGTTTAGAGCAATATTCTACTGATTCTAATATAGCTGCATCTCTTCTTTGGAACGCAGGATTACTTGATTCCCTCGACGAGAAAACTGTTTTAGACTTAGGTTGTGGTACTGGAATACTTGGTTTAGGAAGTTTGTTTCTCGACGCTGGCAAAGTTTTCCTAGTTGACAAAGATGAAGATGCTCTTGAAATTCTTAAAGAAAATATTATATCCCTCGACGAGGGATTGATGAAAATTGATAAAAAAAGATATAAAATTATTTGTAAAGATATTGAAAAATTAAGTGTTTCTGATTTAAAAAAAATGAAAATTGATATTGTTATTATGAATCCCCCATTTGGTGTAAAAGATAAACATGCTGATAAAAGATTTTTACAAGTGGCTTTCTCGACGAGAAAACCAGTTTATTCTATACATAAAATTGAATCTAGAAATTTTTTAGAAAAATTTTCTGCAGATAAGGGATATAAATTAACACATTTTTGGTTATATGATTTTCCTTTGAAAAAATCTTTTTCTTTTCATAGAAAACCTGTTAAAAAAATTCGTGTTTGTGTTTGCAGGTTTGATTGTAACTAAATAGTGGTAATTTGTAGAAACATTTATATATTAGTTTATTTCTTCTTTTTAATATAAAAAACATAGGTGGAGAATTAATGAAAGTTAATGTTAATAAATTAAAAAAAGAACAATTAAAGCTTGCAAAAAAGGTTATTCTTAAAGATAGTTTTGAAGATATTAAGCTTATTGGTGGATGTGATCAAGCATTTGTTGATAATAAGATTATTTCTGTTGTTGTTGTTTTTGATAATAATAGTAAATTAATTGAAAGAAAATACGCAGTTAAAGAGGCTACAATACCTTATATACCTGGATTCTTAGCTTATAGAGAAATGCCTGCTGTTCTTGAAGCATTTGGTAAGCTTGAGAATAAACCAGATATACTTTTATGTGATTGTAATGGAATTCTTCATCAAAGAAAAATTGGTATGGCTTCTCATATTGGATTAATATTAGAAGTTCCTACAATTGGTATTGCTAAGAAAAAATTACTTGGTATAACTAATGAAAACAAAAAAATAATTGTTGATGATAAGGTTCTTGGTATTGAAGTTATTACAAAAGAACATGCTAAACCATTATATGTAAGTCCTGGACATATGGTTTCTATGAAAACTTCTGTTAAATTAGTTGAAGAATGGTTAAAAGGGCATAAAACACCTGAACCATTACATGTTGCTCATAAGTTTGCTAATAGGCTTAAGAAGAAGATGAAAGAAAAAGATAAAGATAATAATGATGAAAAAGAGACTAGTAGAAATGAAGAAATTAATGAAGATATAGAAAATAAAGAAGAAAAACAAGAAATAAAAGAACAAAATTTATAAACTAATTCTAAAAACATACTTCTAGGTGATCATACATGGAAATTAATGTAATAGAACAATCAAAACATAAGATGGTATTTGAAATAAAAGGTGAAGATGATACTTTTGCAAATGCTCTTAAAGATATGTTATATAATGATTCTAATGTTAAGATAGCATCTTACAGAATTGAACATCCTTTGATTGGCATACCAAAATTTATTATAGAAACAAAAGGAGATCCTAAAAAAGCTCTAATTGATGCTGCTAAAAAATTAAAAAAAGAAGCTATGAAATTTCATGATGATTTTAAAAAAATAGCAAAATAAAATGTTTTCTTTAGCACAAGGTAAAAAACTAATTAAACTTGCACATAATTCTATTGAGTCACATCTATTCCATAAAGAATTCAAAGTTAGTGATTCTATAGTCAAAGAATTTGGTGATAGATTAGGATGTTTTGTTACATTAACTATTGATGGAGAATTGCGTGGTTGTATTGGTTTTCCTGAACCTGTGTACCAATTGTTTCATGCTATTAAAGAAGCTGCTGTTTCAGCTGGGTTTTCAGATCCTAGATTCTTGCCTTTGAATAAAGAAGATTATACTAAAATTAAGATTGAGATTTCTGTATTAACAAAGCCTGAGTTAATAAAAGTTAAGAAATTTTCTGATTATTTTTCAGAAATTAAGATGGGTAGAGATGGTTTGATTATTAGATCATCTATTGGTGTTTCTGGATTATTATTACCACAAGTATTTACTGAATATAATTGTACACCTGAACAAGCTTTGAAAATGGTATGTCAAAAAGCAGGTTTAAATGTTGATGCTTGGAAAGATTCCCCTAATAAGATTTATAAATTTAGTGCTCAGATATTTAAAGAAACAACTTCAGGTGTAGTAGAAGAAAAATTAGAGTGAAATTTTCTTTATTTTTTAGTTTATTTTTTAGAATTGTAGTATACCTTTTTGTATATTAATTGTCGACGACAAATGTGTGTCTAAGATATAGGGATTTTATAGTGCCTAACTTTATTTTGAAAAATAACCAAAGGATTTATATAAACTGTTAACATAAATATAATAAAAGAGGACTTATAGTTTTCTTATGGAGGATTATTATGGTTATTAGTTACAGAATGGTTAAATATTGTCGTTTATGTAAAAAAAGATATCTGGTTAATAAAGGTGAAGCAAAAAAGGTTTATTGTCCTGAGTGTTTTAAGAAAATCTGTAAAAATAGGGAAACATAATACTAAAAACAATATTAGTTAAATTTATTAAGTAATAGTGCCTAACTGTTTCTATGACATTTATTCGTACTAAAAAGATTAAAGGACATAAATATGCTTATTTAGTAAGGAATAAATGGACCAAACATGGGAGTAGACAAAAGGCAAAGAAATATCTTGGTAGGGTTGTTGAATTTAAACAACAACAGAACATTGATTTTTTTTTTTACTTTGGTCGTAAGTATAATTCTGAAGGTAAAACTGTTTTGCAGTTGGTTATTGATTTGATTGAATATGAATTAGTTAAATATGGATTTAAACTTAGTAAAGATAAGAAGACTTGGGAAAATTGTGGAACTTTTGTTAGGTTAAAACCACTTAAATTATTTAATAAATATAAAAAACCCATATTATTAGGTTTGAATGAAGGTATACTTTGTAAATATATGGTTCATAAGATATTGGATTTATCAGTTTCTACAGAAGAAGATCCTAGAAAAGAAGCTTATAAGTTAGCAAAAGCTTTTGTTGAAGCTGGGTTTAAAGTTCCAAAAGATGTGTTTGTTATGGTTTGGGAAAAGAAGATTGGTTAAGTGTTTTGTATTATATAAATATTTATATAATTATTTTTTTTTCTATATTAAATGTCAAGATATACATACAAACTAAACAAACAAGAACCAATTGTAACTATAGAAGATTTTCTTAGTATGTTTAAAAGATGTGATTGTAAATATGCAGTTGAAGGTTTAGAATTTTTAAAAAATAAAGGTCTTTTACCATTAACTTATGAATCAAAATTACTTCCAGAAATAAATATATTAGTTGCTTGGTTAAATTGGAGTGGTTGTATAAGTAAATCAAAAAAAAATACACTTTTTGGTTATATTAATCTTAGACCTAATAATATACAAACTTATTTGCCTAATTTAGAACAAGTTGTTAGTAAACTTGATTTAAATTTAAGAAATTCTAGTAAAGGAGATATCCATTTTGGTGAAAATGGTTCATCATATGCAAGATTAATACATAAAGCTGGTGTGAGAATTTGTAAAGGTAGTAAAAAACATTATGATACAAAAGTTAATCATATAATTACATTTCCAGAATATATACTCTTCTTAAGAGATAAATATGACTATATACATCATAAAGATAAAAAAATTGCAACAAAAATTCTGGCTGATTATATTAAAATAATCTTATTTACTAAATTAACAAAAATTGGAAAAGGTTATCGTATAAATCTTAATTCAAGTGTGCTAGAACAAGGTGAAGAAATAATTAGAGATTTGGGTAAAGATGTTTTAAAATTATTTAATAAAGTTTATTCTAAACTAAATTTCACACAAGATATGATTTCAACTTCTAAAACTAAAAGAGGAAAGAGAAAATATTCTTCTGGCCATATAAATTTAAGAAAAGAACATGTTATTGAGATGCTTTATTATGGACTATTTAATATTTCTCTTAATAATGAATATTATAAATATGGTAAGGTTGTTGGTTATTCTAATGTAAGTTAAAAATAAAAAATAAAAAAACTTTAATCTTTTAATTTCTTATAACCTAGCCAGATTAACACTGCCAGAGCAACACCTAATATAACAAATCTTAAAATGTCTTGTGCATCTCCCCAGTATCTCATTATTCCATAGATCATTGTTAATATTGATCCACCCATAATTCCTGATGATACTGATTCTAGATTAAGAAATGTAACACCTATTATTAATCCAATAATTCCTGTAATTAATGCAATAATAAACACATTTCTATTATATTTTTCTTCATTTTCTTCGTATTCTTGTTGGCAAGGTCTTTCTTTTAGATCACACCAACCTTTTGTCTTTAGTGCTAGATCCTCATTACAAATATATTTCCCATCTTCTGATTCTGAACATATAAGTCTTAAGTTTTCTCCTTGAACTTCTGGTTCATTCCATTTTCCACCAGAAATTAAACAATCATCTTTATTATCAACTGGTTTGATTGCTTCATCACAAAAATCTCTATATTCTGGACTTTTATAGAATGTGTCAATTCCTATACCTATAAAAAAAACTAATATAATAGCAATCGCAATCATTAATATTCTTTGTTTTAGTTTACTCATTTTTTATCACCTTGATTTCCATAAACCATGGACATTACAATAAGATCTTGCAGATACTTCTCCATCTATACAGAACTCTGCTTCTGGCTTATCACCTGGCTTTAAGAATTTTCTGTAAGTTTTTCTGTTGTTTGTTACTTCAATCCATTCAATAAAATGTTCTTGTTCCATTGGATGTTCAACTGATCCAACTATCACTTTTATTTTATTATCTGTTTGTTCAACTACTGGAACATGTTTCTCACTTCCTTCATCTGTTATTTTTTCTTTTTGTAATTGCATTGGTTGACCACAACAAACTAATGAATCTGCTCCTTCATGAACCATCTCAATAATATTTCCACAGATTTCACATTTCCATATTTGATTTAATTTTGTCATATTATCACCTAGTATTTCTCACATTTTAATTCAAAATAAGCAGGAGGATGACCGCACGATGGACATTCTTTAGGTGGAGTGTTATCTTCATGTTCATAACCACATTTTCTACAAATCCATTTTACTGTTTTATCTTTTTTGAATATTGTTTTTCCTTCTAATTGTGCTAATAGTTTTTTATATTTTTCTTCATGATGTTTTTCTGCAACAGCAATAGCTCTTAATCTCTTTGCAATGTCTTTATGCCCTTCTTTTTCAGCAACATTTGCAAATTCTGGATACATTGATGTATGTTCATGATTTTCACCAGCAATTGCTGCTTTTAGATTATCAATTGTTTTGCCTAAAGTTGTTGGTGCTTCTGCTTCAACCTTGATTGGTTCTTCAGATTTTTTTAATTTGTTTATTAATCTGAATAACCATTTAGCATGTTCTCTTTCTTGATCAGCTGTTTGCAAAAATATTTCAGAAATTTTTTCATAACCTTGCTTTTTTGCAATCTTTGCATAGATTGTGTATCTGTTTCTTGCTTGGCTTTCACCAATAAATGCTTTTGTTAAATTATTTATTGTTTCCATATTTTTCACCTCAACATAATTCTGGATACAATTCTTTTATCCTATTTATTATTTTTTG
>CAYWFN010000025.1:0-7563 GCA_964457715.1 uncultured Methanosarcinales archaeon
GTATGATGTCAGTTGCAATTGTTATGTTTGGTATTTGTTTTCTGAATTTATTTACTACTAATTTAAAATCTTCTACTGTGTATTTTCTATTCATTTTTTTTAGAATTTCATTATTACCTGATTGTATTGGTATATGTAAGAATTTGAACATTTTATCACTTTTAAAAATCTCTACCAATTCATCAATAAAGTTTAATGCATGGTTTGGGTTGATCATGCCAAGTCTTAGTTTGAAGTCACCAGGCAATTGTGTTAATTTTGTAAGAAGTTGTGGTAGGTGGAATGAAATATCATGTCCATATGCACCAGTATCTTGTGCTGTTATCCAAATTTCTTTTATACCGTCATCTATAGCTTGCTTTGCTTGTTTAATAATTGCTTCAGGTTGGTATGATATTAAATTGCCTCTTGCTTTTTTCACAGTACAGTATGTACAATTACCTAAACAACCTGAACAAATAGGTATAATTTCTATGATTTTGTTTTTTCTGATCTTTGGTAAGTTAAGTCTTGGATTATTATCATCTGCTATTAGATGTACTGTGTTTCCTTGTAATGTTTGTTTAACTACTATTTCAATATTAGTTATTTGTTTAGGAGAAATTAAAGAATATTTTAACAATGGTTTTGGATTAGTTTTTGTTATGCATCCTGCTACAATAATAGTTTTTCCTAGTTCTGCCATCTGTGTTATGTATTTCAGAGCATTTGTTTCACTTGGTCCTTTAACTACACAAGTATTGACTATTATTAAATGTGCATCTTGTTCATTATCTATAATATCATATTCTTTAGATAATAGTCCAGACATTACTTCAGAATCTGATCTATTTACAGTACAGCCAAATGTTTTTATGTAGATGTTTGTCATTAAGTGTGGGGATTAGAAAATAAGATATAAATGTTATGTAAAGATTGATATTATTGTTCTTTTCTTTGTGGCACCTTCATATGACTCATACATTTTGTTTTTTTTATGTATAAGTCAATTACCATTGATGTTAAATAATTTAATTCTTTGCTTAAATCAATTAATTCTGGATTATTTGTTATTTGTCTTATTCTTTGTAATTTACAAATGTAAGCAAATTCATCTGTTTCTTTGTTTTGGTATATTCCACCATATTTTGTTTTGTGGCATAAATTCCAATCTTTTCTCAGGTTTATTTTTGGAATATAAGCATCAATTTGTATCTTATTTATTTCTTTAGGAATATCAACTTTTGCAATATAACCATGTCTGAAACCTGGTCTTGTTAATGCAAGTACTCCTGTTTGTTTATGCATATAAAGTTCAAATATGGGATAATCCCAATCTTTCCAAGTATTTTTAAGTTTCCATTCAATGTCAAAAATATTTTTACTATAATCTCTTTCATTTAATGATTCTATTACTTGTTTAACAGATTTTTGTCCTTTTATATTTAAAAAAAGATGTTCTGAATAGTCTTTTACAAAGTCTTTGTGAACATATCCAAGTGCTGCTGCAATTATTGCTAATGACACTATTGCTTGTTTTGTTGTTGACTGTGATTTTGGTTTTAGTTTTTTTCTATATTTCTTTATGTAAACTTTTTTTTTATTTTTTCTTACCATTTTTTATTCGCTTCCAAACTTAACTCCTTCTAATAGTTGCCAAACTCCTGCGTTTGTTTTTTTTAGTTCTGTTATTTCTGGTTGTGAATATTTTTCTTGTAGTGCTTTTATTAGAATTTGTCTAGCTTTAAGATAAGATCCTAGATTGAAGTTTGTGTAGATATGTAGAACTCCATCTTTTGCTTCTAAAATTTGATCAGGGTTCACATGATATGCATAAGATTCTATTATATTTTCTGCAACTTGCGTTTGTATGCAAAAATTATGTGATTTGGTTTTTGCAAGTGGCTGATCAGGTATTGTTAATAAACTTTCTAAATATTTTGATACTAATTTTGTTTGATCTATTTGTGCATATTCTTCAATACTTGATACATCTTCTATTACAATGTGTACATTATACCCAGGTTTACTTGCTCCATATTGTTGATCAAAGTCTTGAATGTTTTGGTCAAATTCTTGTTCTATTTTTTCCCATTTTTCATCAGATTCTTTCTTTATTCTTTCCCATCTCTCTTCTGATTCTTTTTTCCTTTTTTCCCATGTTTCTTCAGTTTCTGTGTGATATTCACTTATTTCTTTTTCAACTTGTGCTTGTAATAAATACATGTCGAAGTTTGGGTCTGACCATGATCCTGCTAATGCAGATGATCCTGAATAAAGTGCACCTACTAGTGCTCCAATTGTTGCGATTTTGTTTATTGTTTTCATTTTGTTTTACCTCATTTGTAGTTTATTTTCTAAATGCATCATCGGTCTTCTTCCATAACTATTAACAACATTTCCAATTAATTTAGTAGTATGTTCAGTATCGTCACCAAAAATAGATACTAAGTCAGTTCTTTGTTTTCCATCTCTTTTTGTAACAGTAAAATATGTAGTTATTTCAGATGTTCCAGAGTTCATTGCTCTGTACATTATATCATTTGCAAGATCCATTCTCATTTCTGCAAAATCATCTGTATTCCATGCACTTGAATAAGTTGCTCCATCACCATTGACTCTTAACCTCCTACTAGGAAAAGAGCGATCTCCTGCTTTTGATGCATGAGTTTTAATCAGATTGTCTCTATAGTTTCTATAGATATTATCTAAACCATGCTCAACAATTGCATCAGATTCATATCTTATTTCTAATAAAAAATCATTTCCATTAATCTCTAAATAAGCAGAGTCTGGGTTATTATCATTATCTTTGTCTTGGAAAAATAAATTTCCATTTTCTAATGGTATTATTAGTTCTGCTAATGCTAGTCTTCTCCATTTATATTCTGGATCTAATGAATGTTTAATTGCAGATCTTTGTACTTTGTTAAAATTAGAACCAAAGGACATGAAACGAATATCTTTATCACAATCTTCTATCATTTTGGTAAGTTCTTTAGCACTAAAATCTGTTTTATATCCTTGTAATGCTTTTTCTGTTAACCCTGTGATCATATTTTTCAGATCTTGTGTTATAGCACTCTGTATACTTATTGATTGATTATTTGAATAAGCAAATAAAAAGAAATCATCAGTCCCATCTTCATATTGACGACTTATATAATGATTATCATCTTCATCTTCAATTGAAAAGATTGTTGTCCAACCATTATTATTCAAGAACTTTCTTATTTCAATTTCTCTTCCAGGTTCTTTACCAATTATTAAATCTAAAAATTTCTCTACATGTTCTTTTACAATCTTATTTCTTTCAGTTACATACATTTTTACTAATGATTCATAATGTGCTTCTGCAACTGCATCTTCTAATTGATCTGAATTTATTGTTCTTGTTTCAGTTGTTTCACCAGATAATTCTACTTCTATATCTATACTTTCTGGTCTATCATCATGGTCTCTATCAATGAATTTGTATTTTCCAATAGGATTTTCAGTTTCTAAAATATTCATAGTTTCGTATTCTGAATATTTTCTTACTGGGCCTTTTCTTGCTTTTGTTTGTTTACTTTCTTCATAACAAAGTTTTCCTAGCATAAGAGTAGATATGATTAATCCAGTATATGCTACTTTTTCTAGTAAACTTATTTTTGTTTGTGTTTTCATGTTTTTCACCACCTATTACTTGGATTGATTAGTTCATACAATTTTTCTAACTGGTCAAAATCATCAACATCAGCTAATGCTTTTACTTTTTGAACTTCTTTGTGACCAAGCTTTTCACCAATACTATAACCTTTGTTTCCTAAGAAATCTAAAGCTCTTATAGCTCCTTTAGTATTAGCTAATTCAATAACTTGATCTTTCTGATCTGAAGTAAAGCTCCATGATGGATAAGATCTATTACCAAAGTTTTTATATAATGATAATAAAATATCATTAGTACCTTTTGTATTTGCTAAATCATTTATTAGAACAGTTTCATTATCACTTAACTTTTCGCCTATAGTTATTTCTATAGAATTAAATGTTTTCACTGTTTCCTTAATATTATTGTAATTTTTTGCAAGACCTAATACATTTTGAAGTTGATCATTTGTGTAACTCCATGATGGATAGGATGTATTACCAAAAGTGCCATAAAGAAATGTAAGAACTTTATTAGCATTTTCTTGATTTGCTAAGCTAGTAATCATATTAGTTTCATTTGGACTTAATTTCTCACCTATTGTAATGTTTATAGAATCTAATGTTTCTATAGTTTCTTTAACATCATTTTGATTCTTTGTTAAAGTTATAATGTTGTCTGTCTGGTCAGTTGTAAAATCCCATGAAGGATAGCATGTATTGCCAAATGTAGTGTAAAGTAATCTCATTGTTTCACTTGCATCAGCATCAGCTAATTTTAAAAGTGATATTTTTTCATTATCACTTAATTTTTCTCCAATAGTTACACCAATATCACTTAATGTTGAAACTATTTTACTTACTGTATCATATTTATCAGCAAAGTGTAAAACATTACTAAGTTGTTCATTTGTAAAACTCCATGATGGATAACATGTATTGCCAAATGTTGTGTAAAGTAATGTTAACACTTTATTAGCATTTTTATTATTAGCTAAATTAACAATCATATTAGATTCTTGTGGACTTAACTTTTCTCCAATTGTTAAACCTATGGAATCTAATGTTTCTATTGTTTCTTTAACATCAGTTGAATTCTTTGCTAAAGCTATAATTGTGTCTGTTTGGTTAGTTGTAAAGCTCCATGATGGATAGCATGTATGACCAAATGTTGAATAAAGTAAATCTATTATTTTACTTGCATCAGCATCAGCTAATTTTAAAAATGATTTAGCTTCATTATCGCTTAATTTTTCACCAATTGTAGTGCCATTTTTACTCAAGATTGTTACTATTTTTTCAACTTTATCATATTTTTTTGCAAAATCTTGAATATTTGCAAGTTGATCTGAAGTAAAAGTCCATGAAGGATAACATGTGTTACCAAATTCTTTGTAAAGTAAGTCTATTACTTTAAGATTATTTTTATCTTTTGAAACTTCTATAATCATGTCAAGTTCTTCATTACTTAATTTACTACCAATAGAATATTCTGCTTTACTTAATACTTCTAAAGTTGTAGTTAACTTATTTTTTTGTTCTCCACCTTTAATTAAAACATCTGCTTGGTCTATTGTAAATCCAAATCTATAGTTTCCTACAGTTGATTTTACTTTATTAAAGAATTTTATAGTATCATTGTCTAATAATTCTTTTACTCTGTCTTTATCAGATGAAAGTTCTACTAATGAATTGATACGTTCTGTGTCAAGTAAAAATTCATATTCTAATTTTGATTTAAGTCCTTTGAATGTGTCTTCTACTTTAGGATCTACTAAGTTTGATATTGTATCTTTATCTTGGCTAAGAACATCAAGACATTTAGCAAAATGTTCTGTGTGATTAACATCAAACTTAAGATCATATCTTTTGTTTAATATATCAAATGTTTTCTTAACTTTGTCTGAATTTAGAATTTCAATTACTTTAATAAATGATTCTGGATTATATCTTATGTCTGAGCCATAAAATCTTAATCTTTTCTTTTCTTCTACTTTATAATCTGTTTTTAAGATTGATTCAAGTTCTGCTTTAATCTTTTGTTCAACAGTTTTTGCTGGTTCTTGTCCTTCTTTTTCAATCACATAAATATGATAATGTATTTCTGCATCTGCAGTTTGTGTTTGTTTTGTTTGTTCTTGTACTTTATCAAATCCTAATGGAAGACTTTCACCTTGTGCTCTTTTTTCTGGTTTGCCCCATCCACCACCTGCATAAGCTGGTTGTGCTGTATAAAGTGCACCTAATAGTGCACAGATTGTTCCTATTTTGTTTATTGTTTTCATTTTGAATTCCTCCATATGTTTGCTTTCAAGATGAAAGCTACGAACGATAGTGAGTTTGTTTTCATTTTGTTTCCACCTTCATCTAGTTTAAATCTACCGAGAACTCTTTTTTTTTGAAAGTTAATTATTCATCATACTGAATTGAATACAAAACATTTATTCCTAAATTGTTTTGACGTAATTCTTCTACTTTTTCTTTTGAATACATTTCTTCTAATCTATTTTGAAGTTCTGTTCTTGCTGTGAATGCGCACTTAAAAGCATCAAAACTATATGCTTCATTAGTCATACCTTTTTCAAGAAAAGATTCTTTTTTTACTTCTAGTATTGACCTTGCATAATAATTGATTATTCCTTCTGCTTGTTCTACTTCTGTTATGTCCATGATTTTTTCTAAATAAGAATCAAGAACTTTATTGTGTGTAGTTGATACTGTTTTTTCAACAACTTGATTAAGCTGTTTAAGAGAATCTACAGTTTTGCCTAATGAATCTAATGTTTTTTCTATTTCTGAAAATCCCTCAAGATACATTATCATTTGTTGATATTCTTGTTTTTCTTCTTCTGTTTCTGCTTGTTCATATTTTTGTTGTATTTTTTTTATTTGTTCTTCAATGTTAAACTTCTCTTGTTTCACTGTTTCTTGTTTTTCTACTTCATCTGGTGCTGCACCTGCATAAGCTGGTTGTGCTGTGTAAAGTGCACCTAATAATGCACAAATTGTTCCTATTTTGTTTATTTGTTTCATTTTGTTTTTCACCTTTTATAGTTTTAGTTTATTGCCTATTATTACTCTTTATCTACCTGAACTCTTTTTAGTGAATTTATTTTACTCAGATTGTGCTAAAAAAACATCAATCATGTCTGAATATTGTTGATTAAATCTTTTGACAAATTCTGGTTGTGCTCTGTAGTGTACTGTTTTATTGTCTACACCATCTAACATTCCATGTGAAAGTGTTTTCTCTTTTCCATGGAATGAAATTATTCTATTTTCACCATAATTCATTGTCTGGAAATCTACTTGATCAATTGATCCATCTACTTCTTCATCATGTACATATAATTCATTCATGTCAGAACTTTCACTTTCAAAAGGCACATTTGAGCACCTTAATATCATGAATTCATACTCAATTTCTTTGATATTGTTTGAATCTCTAGTTTTTATTGCTTTATCAAATTCTTTTTGATTTAATAAGCAAACCAATTGGAAATGATAATAATTGCCTTTTTCATCTTGTATGTCTTTTGCAGTATAAGTCACATGGTATTGTTCTTTTTCTCTATCATAATCCTGTACCAAACAATTGAACCATAATCCTCTGCCTACATACCAAGGACCACTAGCCCTTCTTAGTTGTGCAGTATTTTTTATTAAATAATCAAGAAGAGAATCTTTCTTTTCTATCAAAGTCTGTTCAGCTATATCTTTGTTTTCTTTTAGGTTTAAGCTTTTGTTGAATTTTTCAGTTAATTCTTCTATGTTTTCTACATCAAATTCTTTAAAATAAGGTCTTCCCATTTGGTATGATACTTCGAAATCTCTTACCTCATGATATTCTTTTTCTCCTCTCCAGATTTCTTCAACAACTTCTACCCAACCTACATCAGGGACATTCATGTATTTTTTTTCTTGTCCATTTGCTGTTATTGTTTGCACTCCTGTTTT
>CAYWFN010000026.1:0-6867 GCA_964457715.1 uncultured Methanosarcinales archaeon
GAATTATTTGATTTGCCAAACTTATCTTTTTCTTTATTAATCTGTTTTAATATGCTTTGTGTTAATATTGTTTTATCTATAAAGAAGTTTAAATATGGTCCAGCTACTTTTATTTCTTTTATTCCTAAAATTTTTCCTTTTATTTCTGATTTTAGATATTCTGCTATTCTTTTTGGATCTTTTTTTAATAATTTAGAAAATTGGAAACAGGGAACAGCATAATCACCTAATTTAGAATCTGGAGGGATTTCTATTTTGATTAGTTTTGCTTTTGTTAATTTCTCTATTTCAGTAATAATGTTTTGTTTGAAGTCCATATTATGATCCTATTTAGTTTTGGTGAGATTTTTGATTGTTTTTCTAATTTTTCTTATTGATGTTGTTTTTTGTTTTCTAGTTTTTACACCAAGATGCTTGTTTAAACTTTTTAGTTCTTGTTTTACATCTGTCATTAATCTAACTAATTTTCTTGATTCATACCATCTTAGTATAACAAGAATTAGATAAATACCAAATATTCCTCCAACTATATATTGTATTATATCAATGAATCTTGTTAATGGACCTATTATTGGTCCAAGTATTTCCATACTTGTGTTTATATCTGCCATTAGCTTTGCCCCTCTATTTTTTTAAGAACTGAATCAACAGCAATAAAGATGTTCCTATCTGTTATTTCTGATGTAGCATGTTTTCCATTATCAATTAATTTTGCATGAACTTCAAATAATTTGGAAGTTTCTCTTTTATGTATTGTTTTCATATGTAATCTTAGTAATTCAAAATTAGAAGATTTGTCTGAAAATTTTTTTGCATAATTACCAATCATTTTCTTAAGAACTATTATTGTTCCTCCATCAAGGCTTCTAAATCCGGAAAGTTCAATATTACCACCAAGTTTTACTATTTCTTCTTGATCTGTTGTTGTTTCTTTATTATCCATATTTATTGCACCTCTTAATCTTATATATACTTTAATGTTAGTGTGCTATTTAAATTTTATGATTTTTGTGTGTGTTTTGTATACATAATAACATTTATATATAACTTATATTAAGAATATATATATACAATGAAAAAAGGGAGTGGTTTGATTAAGAGTATACTAGGTTTAGTTATATTTCTTTTAGTTTCATGTACATTTGTTATTTCAGCAAGAGAATTATATTATACAAAAGAGGGGACTATTACACCACCAGTTATTTCTGATAAATATATAGCATGGTCTGTTAAAAAACCAGGGCAATTTTATAATTTAATAATATTTAGTATTGATGAAAATATAATTAAATTTAAGAAAAAAGTTGATGGGGAATCTGGTTATGTTGATGTTTATGATGATTATGTTGTTTTTACTTCAAATCAATACGGAAATTATGATGTGTTTTTGTATAATATTTTGTCTAAAGAATTTAAACAAATTACACAAGATGAATTAGATGATGTTGCACCAAAAATATATGATAATAATATTGTTTGGACAAGAATTAAAGGTGATAAAAATGGTATATTTTACTATGATCTTAATTCTAATACAGAAAGACAATTAACTAATTATGATTATTGGAATGATGAAGCAGTTGTTTCTGAGAATAAGGTTGCATGGATTCAGCATGATGAAGAAAAAAGAAATATAAAGCTTCATGATATTAAAACAGGAATAACTACATATTTAACAAATGATGAAATTCCTCATAGATACCATTTATCTTTTTATGAAAACAAGTTAACAGGAATACAAAGTGATTATTTTTCATATTCTTTATTTCTCATAGATACAACAACAGGTGAAGCAGGGATAATCAAAGAAAAAAAAATTACTAAGTATTTGAGAAATACTTATTTTGATTCTAATAAGATTTTGTGGGATGATGAAGAAGATAATCAGATATATCTTTATGATTTAGATACTAATCAAGAAACAAGAGTTTCTGCTATTGGTGAGAATTATCATCCTAATATTAAGAACGATGTTGTTGCTTGGATTTCTGAAGGAGATGATAAAAGGTCTGTAATGACTTGTGAAATAAATATTGATTGTGCAACTGATATTATTGGAGATCAACAATGTGGTGATTTATCTGATTGTGATGATAAGTGTGCAAAGAATAGATTAGTAAAACCTGATGCTTGTACTGATAATAAATGTGAATATTCTGTTGATAAAGGAGTTTGTGTAAAAAATGAATGTGGTGCAGAATGTTCTTCAAGTATTGATTGTGTTCCTGGAAGTACTTGCATAGATTGTAAATGTGTAGAAGAAGGAACAGGTGGTGGTGGAGGTTCAGGTGGTGATCCTGGGCCAGATTCTAGTGATGATCCAGAACCTCCTGAAAAAAAGGAATGTAATTCTGTATCAGATTGTGAAAGTTCTTGTTCAGGTAATAAATTTATACAAGTATTAAGTTGTAAAAGTAATAAATGTGCATATGCTACAGAGCAGTGTGTTATTGGAGCATGTGAAGCAAAATGTAATCTTGATTCTGATTGTGATAAAGGATTTAAGTGTGAAGATTGTTTATGTGTTGAAGATGTAGTATGTAATAATATAAAAGATGATTTTTGTCCAGATCCTAAATGTATTGGAATAGATCCAGATTGTAATGAAGAATATTTTGAATCAGCATGGCCAATTTGTGTATTTGAACCTTTATGTTGTGAAGGAGGTAAGACTGGTGAAGATTGCGATCCAAGTAAACATATTAATTGTGAAACTAATGTTCCATTACCAGATCCTCATTTGCACAGGTTTAAAATCAAATTTGAAGATATAATTATTAATAGTGGAAAAATCTCTTGTATAATTGATACAAAAGATGGTAATCAGAAAACAGTTTCAACTGAATTTTCATCAACTGATAAAGGTAATGTTTATTTATATTATACATTAACAAAAAATGACCCAATTGATAGAACACAACCATGGGAAATAAAGAATTGTTTTATAGAAACAAGTGATTCAGGATTTAAAGCAAATTTTGATAATAAATTTTCTAGTGTTAATAAGTTAATATATGTTCATAAAAATACTTGGACTGGATTTGAAAAAGAAGCAGATGGTTCTGACCCTGATGCACAGCGTGCTTTTGATTGTTATTTTAGTACTCCTGGCGCATATTTTGATAATAAAGTAAAATGTGATTGGGAAGGTGATCTTAATTTTGCTGTTGCTAGGTATTTAAAAGATAGTAGTATTGAATTAGTTTGTGATGATTCTAAAGATGATGAAGGAATTGGTGATGGAATTGATTGTGGTGATGATGATTGTACTGGTGTACCTATTTCAATATGTCCTCTTGATAATCAAGGAAAAGTTGTTTATTCGATTGAACATCCTGCTTTAACAGGATTATTTGGATCAAATCGTTTATTTAGAAGTAATTTGTATAATGAAAAAGCTAAAGCTAAAACAAAAGTGGCTGAACATTCTGCAGGCTTAGGTATAATCACAGGGCAGTTTGCAAAAGTAACTGGGGCTGTTGTTGCTTCAGATTCTAAATGTAAAGGAAATATTTGTAAAGGTTCAATAAAAGCAGGAAGTACTATTAATTTTGAATATACACAGCATGTTAGTAATAATAATGGCAAATTTAAAATTAAATTTAATTTAGGTACAATAAATTCTGCAAAAATAACTTCTAATGCTATTGATAATCTGCCTGCTATACAAAGAGCTGGGAAATATTCTCACCCTGCAAAAGGTAGTTTATCTCAAGAAGTTGTAAATCCTAGTTCTTATATAACTAAAGGTGTTGTTAAAGGAAAAAGTATAGATCATGTAATGTATATCCAGTTTGCATCTTTGCCTGAAAAGATTAATAACCTTGTTATTGGTGCAGGAACTTATGGAATAGCAGCACAAGATTCTAATAATGTGAAATTCTTTGTTGATAAAACTTCTCCTGCAAATGATAATGAAGCAGATAATCTTGTTTATGGACAAATAAATACTAATAAAGAAGTTTATGGAATCTTTGGTCAGGTTTTAACTGACAATAATCCTTGTAATGATAAAGTTGATAATGATTTAGATTATTTTATGGATTGTCGTGATCTACAATGTAATAATGTTCAAGTAGGCAAAACAAAAGGTAATGATCCTATTAAATGTGAACATGATGGAACACAAGATAAAGAATGGAGTGGACAAAGTAGTGGTGAAAAAACTTGTTGGGATGGTTATGATAATGATGGTGATGGAAAAGTTGATTGTGCAGATCCTGATTGTGATCAACAAATAGGTGCTTATTATAAAAATAATGTTCCAATTAAATATAAAACAGGAGCAGATCAAAGCCAGTTTACAAAATGCGAATATAATAAAGGAAAAAGTTTATCAGGTAGTAAAGCAGAAGGTACATTGTTTTATGAAAAAGAAAGTGAAAAAAATAGTTGTAATGATAAGTTTGATAATGATGCTGATAAAAATCCCTGGACAGAATTTTTTTGTGTTGGAACTGATTGCAGATCAAGGAGTATAGATTGTTATGATCTGTATAGTTGTTGGGGTAGGGGAGACACAAGTATAATTAAATCTTGTCCAAGATTTGAGAATAATAAAGATTCCTGGTGCTGGGATGGAATAGATAATGATTTTGATAAAGGATTTTTTGGAGCAAATAATTGGTTAGGAATTAATATGGTACATCCATATGGATTTGGTCCTTTTGCAAATACTTTTGATAGATCTAAAGATACTAGTGCAGATTGTTTAGATTATGATTGTCATGGCGTGAAAAAAACTGATGGTTCATATGTATGTCCAATGAATGAAGCTGATAATGCAGAACGGTGCTTTGATGGACTTGATAATGATCTTGATGCATATAAATGGGATGGTTCTAATTATGTAAAAAATAAAGATGGGGGAATAGATTGTTGGGATCCTGATTGTTTAGGTGTAAAACATCCTACTGAAGATAGAGTTTGCGCACCTTATGAATTTAATTTGTTTAAATATGATCTTTGTAAAGATGGTGAAGATAATGATTTTGATGAAAAAGATGGTGGAGGAAGGGATGGTGCAGATGATAAAGATGGTTATGATGATAATCCTAATATCGATTGTTATCATAGATTTAATTTGTGCGGTGTAAAAGGTAATCCTGGTTTAAGTGTTGTTGAAAATATTTATTATGGTGCGTGTGCAGATAAAGAAAATAATGATGCTGATGGTAGCAATGTTTATGATTGTGCTGATCATGATGATTGTGATGGAATGATTGGAACATTTTATGGTGCAGAGTGTGTTTCTGCTGGTGCAGAAAATACACAAGAATTATGTTCAGATGGTTTTGATAATGATGCAAAATCTGGATTTGATTGTTCTGATAAAAATTGTTTTGGTAAAAGAGGTTCCAGAGGCCAAGTTTGTGGTTTAGAAAATACAAATGATTTATGTTCAGATGGTTATGATAATAATGGTAATGGTTTAGTTGATTGTGCAGAATCTAGTTGTAAAGGAAAAGCAAAATGTGATTCTAGTGATTGGAAATCTGCTGGATGTTTAAGACCAATGCCTTATTATGCATCTGGAAAAATAGGTAGTGTTTCATATAAACATCTTGAAAGATTTTATGTTAATAATAATTATGAATTAGAATTATCAAGTTCAAAATCTTATACTTCTTTGAAAATCTCATTAGGTGCAAATGATCCAGCAGATGGTGTACGATTTCCTTATGACACTTCAAAATGTACTTTACAAGGACCTAATAAAAAAGATTTCCTTTTCTCAGGTCAAGGAACTTATATGCTTACATTGTTAACACCGCCTGGAAAAAAATTAAATTCTTTTAATGTGAAAATTATTTGTTCTGGTGTTAATAAACCAACTAGTTAAAGATCTTATACAACTTATATTAGTTCTCAACCTGGTGATGAGTTTGTAAATGGAAGATTGAATACAAGAGTTTATGAAAATATTGATCCAAAAGTTAAAAAAGTTCAAGCAGCAGGAATAATTGGTGACACAGTTACATTAGTTTATGGTGATAGATTAGATCTTAAAGGATTTCCTTATGATAAAGGATTAGGAGACTCTGGTATTTGTTCATGTTATTTTGATGGTACAATAACATCATCAAGTGGAAGTAATTGTAAAACTAGTTTAACTGTAACTAAAGATTATAATTCATTTAATTTAAAAGCTAAATCTGAAGATGGTGCTGGGAATATTGGTGATTTTTCTTCAGTACTTGGTTTTAAAATAAGAGTAAAGCCAAGAGAAGATGGAACTAATTACCAATTAGATAGAGCATTTTATAATAAAGAAGTAAATGAATTAGTTGTTGGAGATTATAAGTTTGTAACAGGCGAAGATGATTCTTGGAAATTAAGTAGTTGTAAATTAAGTGTTTATGATGTTGGTGGTAAGAAAGTGTTTGATGATAAACTAGATCCAGAAATTAATGAAAATAGATTAATTTGTAAATCTAAAAAAATCATTCTTCCTGGTGAAATGTTAGTTAAAGATGGAATGTATTTTATTAATGTAGAAGTTGAAGATTCTGATAATGATAAAGTTATTTCAAAACCTAAGATATTTTATGTGTGTAATAATAAAGATTCTAAAGGAGATGGATGGGATTGTAAATATTTAGATATGGATAATGATCTTGTTCCAGAAGGAATTTTTACTCACCTATATGATCAAGAAGGTGTTGATGGATTAACATGTGATAATTGTCCTGATATATTTAATCCTATACAAAAAGATGATGATGCAGATGGATTTGGTAATAAGTGTGATTGTGAAGGAGTAGATGATGATGGTGGAGAATGTAATGAAGATTGTGCTTATATGGATCCTGATTGTGATGATCTTTGTGAAGCTGGTAATCTTTGTATGGTAGGATGTGATCCTGT
>CAYWFN010000026.1:6877-7375 GCA_964457715.1 uncultured Methanosarcinales archaeon
GGTGGATGTGAAATTGGTGATGGTTGTAATCCTGATTGTGATCCTGTTGATCCTGATTGTGCAAGTGCGTCATGTGAAGAAGATGATGCTTGTACTGCTGGATGCGAACCAGTTGATCCAGATTGTGAAATGACAACTTGTGAACAAGATGATATTTGTATGATTGGTTGTGAACCAGTTGATCCAGATTGTGGTTCTGGTACATGTGAATCTGGTGATGGTTGTGGTGGTGGTACTTGTTTGCCTCCAGATCCTGATTGTGATGGTGTTACTTGTTCATTTGGTGATGGTTGTTTAGCTGAATGTGAGCCTGCTGATCCAGATTGTGAAGAAGTTGAACCAACTTGTTCAGAAGGTGATGGTTGTCTTGAAGGTTGTGAACCTGTTGATCCTGATTGTGTTGTTCCACCTCCTCCTGCTACAAGATTTTAAGATGATGATGGTTGTTAAGAAGGAGAAGAACATGTTAATAATGATTGTGTTTTTTTTCCTAATGAC
>CAYWFN010000027.1:0-7354 GCA_964457715.1 uncultured Methanosarcinales archaeon
GTGTAAGAGAATGTAATTTTGTTATTGTTGATGCATGGGAACTTGGTGGAGACACTAAAGGGGATATTATTTATAAGTACAGACCTACTCAAGTAGAATTCTTAAAACAAAAAGGTTTACTTAAACAATTAGAAAATGCTGAAGAGTTTTAGTTTTTAGAATTATTTTCTTTTCTTAAAAAGTATACAATGAGTAACACTGCGCCAATTGTAATACAAGAATCAGCAATATTAAACACTGGCCAAATATTGATCTTAATAAAATCAGTAATTGTGCCATAAAAAACTCTATCAATAAGATTACCAAATGCCCCACCCAATATTAAGCTCAAAAAAATACACAAGTTTCTATTTTTAACTTCTTTTAAATAATAAATTATTGCACCAATTATTAAAACAGAAATAATAATCATTACTATTTCTAAGTCTTTTAACAAACCAAAAGCAATTCCTGTATTTTCTACACGTGTTAATTCCAATACTTTAGGAATTAATTGTTTTGATTCATTTAACAAAAACTTAGATCTTACCAAGAACTTAGATAATTGATCTATTATAACTATAAAAAGAGCAATTGAAAATACTAATTTGAAATTATTTTGTTTTTTCATATATCTATTTACTTTTTTTATTCATAAGTTTAAAAACTTTTTCTTTTATTCTATTAACTAAAAAAGAATCTCTATACACAATCACTTTAATCACACCATTTTTATCAAAAAGTTGTAAATATTTATCTAAATTAAACTGAGAAAGATCTTTAATTTTCCCAAATAAACTATCTATAGCATTCCTTATCTCTTTAGAAAAAAAATATTCAATTAATTCATTTTCTAATACAACTATATTATTTAATTTAGCATAATTCTGATTCATTAAAATCTTAACTTTTTGTTTTTTATACAAGTTAGCGATATAATTATCTAAAAAAGAATTCCCACCTATAATTAAGTGAGAAGTTGCTTTTGATTTTGTTTGTCTCCTTGTTAGATTTAATAAAGTCCACCATGGATGTTTTGATAATGACATTTTATTAACATCCTTATAATAATTCATAAAATTATGAAAATCTAATAAATTATTAAATTCAAAGATTTGGATATTATTAGATGATAAATTACCAGAAAAATTACTTATACAATTAGCTCTTATAGATTCAGCAACATCTTTATTTCTATAAAATATAACTTTGATTTCATTCTTAGCATCCATTACCTCTTTAATAAATCTTGGTATATCTAATTCCTGAGTATCATTAATCTTATGATAAACTGAAGATATTTGTTTTGTAAGTTTATTAGGCAAATAAACATTTACAATAGTATCCCCATAAACTAATGTTGAACAATTATCTGCACACATAGATTTGACTTTTACATTGACACCTAAGCTTTTATAAAATCTAGCATTGGACCTATCTAATGCAGAATCCCCTCCAATCAGGATATAAAAAGGATTTCCAGAATTGTTCATATAATGAAAATGTCTTAATGTACCTTTTCCATAAACAATTGGGTACCAATCATGTTTTGTTTGATAAATAATTGGTTTTTTATCATCCATATGTTTAAGAAAGAATTGTTTTTCTGTTGAAAATAAACAACTATCCCATTCTCTTAAACTATTAAAAGTTAAAACATAAACATATTCATTAGGGGTGAAAAATAGATGTCTTGTATCTAAATTTTTCTCATGTTGATAAAATTGTAATCTTTTTGAAAACTCAACAAGAGAATTAATCCAATCCATATTAAGTTGATATAGTCTCCCATCTTTTAATAAAACAGAATCCTTATATAATTCTTGTAATGACTTATAAACAGCTTGAAAAGTCATGGGCTTATTAACTCTCTTCTTAATATTATGATAAATTTGTTTATTTGTCTGTGGCCAGTTCTTTGCAAGCACAGCTATAATTAAATCTTTTGTAGAACTCCGGTAGATTTCCGGAACAACAAAGTTGTAAGTCATTTTAAAGCAAGGAAATCAAAACTAATTATTAAACCTTTTGGTTTAATAAAACTAAACCATAACTTAATAATAAACTCTTTCTTCTAAAAATATAAATAATTTTCGACATGAAAAGGGGGATGAAAATGATAAAAAAAGACCTGTTGATATTGTCACAGCTTAGGAACAATGCTCGAATGAGTTTAACAAAGATGAGTAAGAATATACAAGTGCCAGTATCCACTATATTTGATAGATTAAAACTAAATGAAAAAGATATAATCATTAAACATACTAGTTTAATAGATTTCTCAAAACTGGGTTATAATGCTAGAGCAAACATAACAATAAAAGTAGATAAAAATGATAAAGAAGAACTAAAAAATTACCTATCAAAACACCATTCTGTTAATTCACTTTATAGAATCAATAATGGGTTTGATTTTATGGTTGAAGGAATATTCAAACACATACTAGAATTAGAAGAATTTATAGATAATGTAGAACAAAAATTCAATTTAATAGATTACAAATCATTCTTTATAATAGAAGATCTAAAAAAAGAATGCTTTATGAATAATAAAAATTTAATATTTACAGAGTAATTACAATCAGTACTGTTTTCTTTGTTCTTCTAATGCAATCTCTTCAATTCTCTCAAGTCTTCTGCTTATGTTTTCAACCATTGCTTTTATTGCATCAAGTTTTGCAAGCATTAATTCATCATTTCCATGAACTTGTTGTTTAGAAAAAACAGGTTTGCTTGTTTCTCTAACTGTAAAATCTGTTTTTGCTTTTAAAGAATCTCTTTGCATACTAGGATTTGAAAAACCAGTATCTAATGGTGGAGGAGATGAAGAAGGTGAATGAGTAAAACTATCATCAACACCTTCTATTGGCTTTTTTAGATCATCATCTATAAAAAGATCATCTTCTTTTTTTTTCCAAAATTTTAATTTATCTAAAGCCATATTCTAATTATGTTAAACTTGAAAATTTATTTTTAATAAAACTAGTAGGTATATAATCCAATACTTTAAATGTCATTGTTTCTGGATAAACTTTAATTTTTCCTGTATCTAATTCTGTAATCAAAAACAGAGGTGATTTCTCTTTTTCCATTTTCTTAATCAATAACATTAAAAAGATTTTTGCTTTTAAATCATCTGATATAAGATTAGCACCAATAGAAGAACTTTTCTGCCCCCTCCTCATAAATTCATCTTTCAGTATATTTATAGGATTACTAGATTCTAAAACCATTAATAAGAAATCATTTTCAAATGATTCTCCACTAACTGAAATATCACTTATATCTTTAAATAGATCATAATTAACAAAAAAGATCTTATAATTTTCACCTAACATCTTTTTATATTGACCCTTATTATAATAAACATTATATTGTAGGATTTGGTTTGGTGTTAAATAATTTAAAGAAATATCATTAAAATCTTTAAGATCTTTCAAATCATCAATATTCATACTAAAACCAGCTAAGACTTGATTATTATTCTGAAGAATAAATAAATTATCTTCTTTCATTAAATTTTCTCTAAGATCAGCAATATCTCTATAAGTCATATATCCCACAATACCTATAACAATAACAATTAAGAGAGTTACAGCAAGAAAATATTTTAATATTGTTTTAAAGACCTTATAAAAAAATGCTAACACTATTATTGTAATTAAAATAGTAACAAATATTCCACTTGATAACCAAAGTTTCCACCACATATAAAATCACCTCTAATAATAGTGTTTAAGAATTATTTGTTTATAAAGGTTTTGTAAGAGAAACTTATTCTCCAACATCATATCTATATATTGCTGCAACTTTTCCTAAATCTCTAAGCTGAACACCTTCTCTAGTCTCAACAGAAATAATCCTTACTTCTGAACCTAATTCTTTTGCTTTTAACTCAAATTTATCAATAGTTTCATCATTTAATGATTCAGATAATAATAATATATCTACAGCACCTAATTCCAATTTTGTATAAACTTCTTTTTCACCATAACCTGCTTTTCCTGGTGTTTTTGCTAACAAAGTTAAAAATTGGTTCATGATTTTCTTTTCTCCCATTACTTCTTCATTTGCTAAAACATCTTTGCTTCTTTCAACTAATTCTTGCAAACCAAATTCTTCAGTATAACTTAGATCTTTGACTGCAAGTATTTTTTCTCTAAGTTCTGTTGCTAAATATTCAATAAAATCATATTTTGTTGGTCCAGGACCACCAACTAATACACCTTTTAAATCTTTTAATTTTAATAATTCGTCCCTTGCATAATCTGCTACTTTTTTAAAATGGTCTTTTGTTGCAAGTTCTCTATTTCTTGCAAATCTAACTGCTGATTGCCCACCTGCACGCATTTTACCAGGAACTTGTGAATGAGTTTTTCTTAAAGGAATTATAGTTTTACCTTTTAATAAAGCGATGTGTGCATCTCTTCTATCCATAACTATTAAACCAAAACATTCTTTTATTTCCATCATTTGTTCTAAAGGTTCCAAAACAAAAGTTTTATCACACCTATACAATCTTTGTTTCATTGGAACTGGTGGCTCAATTGACCAAACTTCTACATCACTTCTTCCTTGCATTCCTGAAACATTACCAGAAAAAGCTGCCAAACCATTTTCAGGTGTTCTTTTAAACAACCTTAGATGTTGTATCATTCTTTCTAATGCATCTTGAACATTCTTTCTTGTAGAAGCTGACTTAATATTAGAAGCAGTACCTTTTTCTTGTTCTAAATGTTGTATAATCTTAATTATATCATAACCTTGAGGAATGTACACACTAACTAATTCTGTATGTCTACCTCTATATTCTCTTAATTCTTTAACAAACTTCTTTAATTCAAATTGTTGTTTTGAAGTTAAACCTGCCATAATGTAGATATAAAATAAGCCTGTTTAAAAAACTTTGCCATACTAGAAGAAGAGTGTGAGTGGAGGGGGTTTAGGAAGGCGGGAAACATTTATATAAAAAAACATTTTTTATACATACATGTTCATCACACTAAACGAAATATTAGACATAATCATTATAATTGCAATAGTTGGATATATATTCAAAGATTTTATTAAAGTAAAACATCATACATCATATCATGAAGATCCAATCAAATTTTACCAACAAAAACCTTCTTTTTCTAATCTAAAGGTTGCAATATTAGTAACAGCTCCAGCAATCATATTACATGAACTAGGTCATAAGTTCATGGCAATGGCATTTGGAATGACTGCTGTACTAAAAGCTGCATATGAATTCTTATTATTAGGCATAGTATTAAAAATACTTAATTTTGGATTTATATTCTTTGTACCTGCATATGTAAGATCAGGATGTGCAACAGAAGACTTAGTTTGTATTGCAAACACTATCCTAAATCCATGGATATATTCATTAATTGCATTTGCTGGGCCAATGATCAATGGCATTATTTGGTTAACTTGCTACTTTATGCTTAAGTCATCAAACACAAAATCAAAATATAAACCAATAATCTTCTTAACAAAAAGAATAAATGGATTCTTATTTGTATTGAACTTATTACCAATACCAGGATTTGATGGTTGGCATGTAATAAGAGGAATTATAGAATCTATTAAATTAGCTATGCTATGAACACCATTTAAATACAAAACCAAAATCTTTAAAAACACTTTAGATTATCTATTGAAATATGAGTAAATTATTAAATTATTATGATAAAAACTACAAAAAGTTGTTGATAATACCTTTCTTATTAATCATTCTAGCTATAGCTCAAATTGGATACCAATACTATAGTACTGGAGACTTCTTAAATAGAGGAGTTGGACTAAAAGGTGGTACAACTATAACAATAAATGATGTATCACATTCACAAACTGAAATAGAAAACAAAATTCTTCAATCATTTCCAGAAGCAGATATTAATACAAGAACACAAGCTTCTTTTGGAAAAATATCAGGATATATTATTGATGTTGATATTATTATAGCAGGCAATGATGAAAATGAAGAAAAACTAACAAATTTATTAATAGAACTTTATCCAGATACAGTAACAAATGAACTTGGTGAACAAGAAAATTTATTTAAATTAGGAACAATGGGTTCTGCATTAGGTGAAAACTTCTTTAAACAAACATCTATAGCATTATTAGTTGCATTCTTATTAATGGGCATAGTTGTTTTAATTTATTTTAAGACATTAATACCAAGCTTAGCTGTGATCTTATCAGCAGCATCTGATATAATTGTAACATTAGCAATAATCAATTTAACAGGCATGAAATTAAGCACTGCAGGAATTGCAGGTTTCTTATTATTAATAGGTTATTCAGTTGACACAGACATATTATTAACAACAAAAGTTCTTAAGAAAAAAGAAGGAGTTGTTATAGACAAAATAATGACAGCTATGAAAACAGGACTTAAGATGTCAATCACAACATTGATTGCAATAGCAGTTGCATTCATGTTCACTTTATCAGTTGAAATTAAACAAATCATGATTATATTATTAATAGGCCTAGTTGTTGACCTTATTTACACATGGTTCCAAAATGTAGGCTTACTTAGATTATACTTAGATTATAAATCTAATAAAATAGCTCATAAAAAAGAAACAGAAGTAAAATATTTTTAAAAAAATGAAAATCAAAGATTTTCAATCATTAAAATTAAAAATTTTAATAAAATGAACAGAAAACTAAAAAAAATATTAACAAACTGGAGAGTAATCCTATTACTAATTTGTTTACTTATAGCTATATGGACAATTCATTATAGTCCTAATAGAAAAGGTGTAGCTATAAGAAGCGTTGTTTACAATAGTTCTGTAAATATAGCAGGAATAAAAAAACCTTTACCAAACATAATGCCAATGAGTAGGGAAAGAATTCTTGCAATTGATAATCAAATAATAAATACAATGGAAGATTATTTTATGGCAATAGATAAACTTGAAGCAAACACTACTGTAGATATTAAAACTAATAAAAAGATGTACAGGGTATATGTACAACCATTATATAAAGAAACAGTTTTAGATGAATTAGAAGAATATGAAGAAACAGTAATGATCAATGTTACAGAAGAGATTGATGGAGAAAATATAACTAAATTAGTTCCAAAAACAAAAACAATAACAAAAACTGTAAACACAACAGTAGTTTTGGAATCTGGTGAAAAAAAGATTGTTCAAGAAACTATTGATGAAACAATAGAAATAACAGAAACAAAAATAAGAAACAAAATACTTAGAGAAATAATTGGTAAAGAAGAATTAGGATTATCAGTTTATCCTGCTCCAACATCTAATATTCAAAAAGGTCTTGATCTTGAAGGAGGTACAAGAGTAATTCTTGCTCCTGAAAAAGAAATCACTAGTAGTGAACTCTC
>CAYWFN010000028.1:0-7345 GCA_964457715.1 uncultured Methanosarcinales archaeon
GCTTGGCATAATATGACTGATCATTTAAAAAATATGAAAGAAGGGGATATAGTTAAAATAAGTTCAGCATATGCAAAAGAGAATAATAATAGAGCAGAAATACACCTTAATGAAAATTCAAAAATAATAATTAATCCTGAGGGAGAAAGTATAGGAGAAGTAAAAACTTTTACTTCAAAAAGAAAAAAAATAGTAGATCTTAAAGAAGGGGATGACAATATTGAATTATTAGGTACAGTAGTCCAAGTATATGATCCTAGATTTTATGAAATCTGTCCAAAATGTGGAAAAAGAGCAAAACTTTTTGAAGGGAATTTCAAATGTGAAGTTCATGGAGAAGTTAAACCTAACTATGGTTATCTAATAAATCTTCATTTAGATGATGGTTCTGAAACAATAAGAATAACATGCTTCAGAAACCAAGCCCTTAAACTATTAAATATAAATGAAAATCAAATGTTAGTATATAAGGACGATCCTAATTCATTTATTGAAGAAAAAAATAAATTATTAGGAACAATAATCAAATTCATAGGTAGAGTTAAAAAAAATGATATGTTTGATAGACTTGAATTTAATTCAAATTTAGTATTCACAGATATAAACATTGATAAAGAAATACAAGCACTAGATAAGGAAATTGAAAAAATAAAAGAAGTATAAGATAAAATAAATAGAAAAATATATAAATGAAAATATAAAATATATAAATATGGACTTATCAACATTTACACAAATGTATATACCTAAATTTGAAACATTAGGTTCTTTAGCATTATTAATAATAATATCTTTGGTTCTTATTAGATTTAAAAAATCAGAAATAAGAGAATTTTTAAATTTATTCAAAAATAAAAAAAATGTAATCAAGATATCAATCAGCTTACTAATACTTATACTTTCTATATTTACAATGAGGTCATTAGCAGCATATGCAGAAGCATGGTATGCACCAAATACTCACCCTTTAAGAGATTTTTTTCATGATTATATCCCTATAGTAAATGTAAATTTCTTAGCTACATTTGGATATTTAGCAATAATATTTACTTTAACAGCTTATCTGATTATTAAAAAACCAAAACTAATTGCAAAATATATGGTAACTGCTGGTTTATTTTGTTTAACAAGAGGATTCTTTATATCAATAACACATCTTGATGCTCCATTTCCAAGAGCAGATGATCATGCAATAGGTAATCTTTTCAAAAGACATTATTTTACACAAGATTTATTTCCCTCGGGCCATACAGCTAAACCATTCTTAGCTTATTTATTTTTAAGAAAAGAAAAAATAGGTAAATTCTTTTTAATTGCATCTATAGTAATGGGAGTATTTGTCTTATTAATGCATACACATTATTCAATAGATGTATTTGGTGCTTATTTTGTTGTATTTGGAGTATTTCATTTAAGTAAAAAATACTTATGGAAATACTTTGAATTAGAATAAAACTCACGAATTTTTATTAAATTTATTTATTTTCATATATATCACTAGACATTTTCAAAAACATGTCCACTGACTTATATTAGCAAAATCTAAGTAATACAAAGCCTAATTCCAATTTCAGTTTATCACTAGACATATGTGCGTGTGAGCCTTATAAAGAAATTCTTCTATTATATATATTAAGGACTTTTTTGAATTCAAAAGTTTCCTCCCATCTCTGGCATCGCTTACAAAAAAGTGTTTGCATAATTAAGGAGATGTTGAAATAAAATGCGAAAGCAATGGAGGTGGTTCTAATGGAAGAACTATCTAATCTACCTGAAAAAAGGTTTTCTACAGGTGCAATAAATGTAACTGTATGGAGAAACCATGGTACAAGCAAAACTGGAGAAACTACAGAATATAGAACTGTAAGTTTTGACAGAAGATATAAAGACAAAAATGGTGACTGGAAGTCAACTAATTCTCTAAGAATTAATGATCTACCAAAAGCTGTTGTTGTACTTAGTAAGGCGTTTGAATACCTAACTCTAAAAGGAATTGGGGAGGATGCAGCTGCTTAATAGCAGCTACATCATCAAAATAATTAAATATGAGGTGATATTTATGTTAGCTGAAACAAAAAAATCAGATGAAATTCTACCTAAACAAATGGTAGATGAAAAAGAAAAAATAAGAACAAAAATAATCAAAAGGGCATATGCAAAAAAGAAAATGGAACCAAAACAAGATACAAAAGAACAAATAAAAGGAGATAAGAAAATTGAAAAAGAGTTTACATTAAATGATCTCCCTGGAGTAGGTCCTGCAACAATTGAAAAACTGCAAGAAGGTGGTTTTAGTGATGTAATTGCTGTAGCTGTTGCAACCCCAGGTGAACTTGTAGGAGCAACTGGGATGTCAGAAACTGCAGCTAGGAAAGTTATGAATGCTGCTAGGAATAATTGTAACATGGGATTCCAATCTGGTGAAGATGTACTTAAGAAAAGATTACTTGTTAGGAAAATATCCACTAGTTCTGAGAATTTTAATAAACTAGTTGGTGGTGGATTTGAAACAGGAGCAATTACTGAATGTTTTGGGGAATTTGGTTCTGGTAAAACACAAATTGCACATATATTAGCTGTAACAACGCAGCTTATTGATGAACAAGATCCTGTATCTGTTTACATTGATACTGAAAACACATTTAGGCCAGAAAGAATAAAAGATATTTCTGTTGGTCTTGGACTGGATCCTGAAAAAGTTCTTAAAAATATAAAAGTTGCAAGAGCTTATAATTCAGATCATCAGATGTTATTAGCTGAAAAAATTGAAGATCTAGTTAAGAATCAAGGTTTGAATATAAAACTAGTTGTAGTTGATTCATTAACAGCACATTTTAGAGCAGAATTTATTGGAAGAGGGACATTAGCAGAAAGACAACAGAAACTAAATAAACATATGCATGTTTTACTTAAATTAGCTGATATGCATAATATTGCTGTTTATTTAACAAACCAAGTACAATCAGATCCAGCACAATTCTTTGGTGATCCAACAAAAGCTGTTGGTGGTAATATAGTTGCACATGCATCAACATTCAGGATTTATCTAAGAAAAGGTAAGAAAGGAAGTAGAGTTGCAAAACTCATAGATAGTCCAAATATGCCTGATGGTGAATGTAATTTTTATCTAGAGACTACTGGTTTGAAAGATGTTTAGACATCTTTTTTTTATTTTTTATTTTTTCTAATTTTGATTTTCACAACATTTATATACTCTCTTTCTAAAAATAATAAATATGAAGCACCCTACCAAACTAACAACAATATTAATCATTTTTTTTATAGTTTCACAAGTATTAGGTTTATATATTATTAGCCAAAATATAGATTTTAAAAAAAGTGATGAAACAGGTAAACCAGAATTTAAACAACTACCTGCAGGTATGGAAAGACCAGAAGTTGAAGAAAATTATTCATGGGTATATATTTTATTAGGTGTATTAATAGGAACAGGGATATTACTTTTATTAATTAGATTCAAATTAGTATCATTTTGGAAATTTTGGTTTTTTTTAGCTATCTTCATGTGTCTTACTGTTGCATTTGCAACATTTACAAATGGATTGATTGCTGCAGTACTTGCAATTATATTAACATATTTTAAAATAATAAAACCAAATACATATGTTCATAATCTAACAGAATTATTTATTTATGCAGGACTAGCTGTAATATTTGTACCAATATTAAACACAATAAGTGTTATAATATTATTAATCTTAATATCATTATATGATATGTATGCAGTTTGGAAGTCAAAGCATATGATTAAATTAGCAAAATTTCAAACACAATCAAAAGTTTTTGCTGGTTTTTCAATTCCTTATAATACAAAAAAGGGAAAACTTGTTAAAATATTACACAAGAAATTAAAAACAACTAAAAAAATAGAAAAAAAATCTGTTGGTGGGAGTAATATTTCACATGCAATTTTAGGTGGTGGAGATATTGCATTCCCTTTATTATTTGCAGGAGCAATTCTAAAATCAACAATAATTACAAATTTTTGGCCAGCTTTTTTAAAAATATTAATTATACCAATATGTGCAGCAATAGGATTATCACTTCTTTTTTACAAAACAAAAAAAAACAGATTCTATCCTGCAATGCCTTTTATTTCTATTGGTTGTTTTATTGGTTATGGATTATTTTTGTTGTTGTAAGGTTTATTTGAAAACATTTTCCCACCTCATTGGTAAATCTATAACATAACCACAATATTTTTTATCTTCACAATGACATTTTTCCCCATGTTTACCATAGTTAAGAGGACATTCTACATATATTGATAAACAATTATTACCCCAAGTATAAACAATAACCTTTATACTTTGTCCTTCACATTCCATATCAATCTTCTTTTCAATTCCCATTTTGCATCACCAATAGTTGTAAAATCTTAGCAGGCATTTATGAAATATAGCCCCTCTATGTAAATATTATTTCTTAGCTTTTGTTATGGATCATTAGAACTAACTCAGGTTTGGGGATGAGTCTTAAACTCTCGAACCACAACAAAACTTTCATAAACACCATTACTATTTTACAACAGAGTAATACATTTGAACAATCATATACTTAAGATTCCTAAACACATTTCCTATAGCAGTTTCATTAGGCTTTTCACAAACTCTGTATGCTTTTTTTCTTGGTCCATATAAGTTACCAAGATATTTGCAATCAAGAGCAGAAACTGATCTTGCTCTACAATAATATTGATTATCTTTTGTTATCCCAACACTTTGACATATTTGTTCTAGCTTCATCTTTTTCACCTTCACAATTCTAGACAACAAAATTCAGGATAATCCCTAACATAGCGTGTGCTAACCTTCTGCCTATCTTTAAAAAAAACATCAATAATTGCAAGATATGCTCTACTAAACAATTGAGTGTAATAACCAGCTCTATGTAATTCAAGAATAAATTTACCAAGATATTTTTCTATACAATCTCTTTCATTTTCATTTGTACATGGGTCTGTCCACTTAGTAAATACAAGTCTTAGATCTTTAATCACTTCATCAGGAACAGATTTATACATCTTATTAACAGCATCAACAATATTATCTTGTTCTATATACTCTTGTTTCATTCACTGTCACCTCTCTTATTATTATGGTTATAATTAACAACCACTAAGTCACCCTTATCAACATACACACCCATAACATCACATTCAAGACCATAAGCTTTAAGAAAAAAATTATAATAATTTTCTAATTGTTGTTCCATTCTATACCTAGATTTCCTACTATTTGTAGATTTTACTTCAACTGCAACATAGTCTCCATTATCAAGACAAAAAATAATATCAGGAATTACCATTAACTTTTTTCTTTTATCATAACACTCAACTTCTGTTGCTGCCATAACAATATTATCTAAACCAATCCATTCAGGGTGTCTTTTTATTTTATTAACTAATTCGTCATGCGAAAGTTTTGATAATTTATTTTTTTTTCTTCTCATTTTAACAACCTCTCTAAATTGTTTTTCCTAAGAAATTCTTTTACAAGGTCTATTTTTATTGCACCACCATCTTGTGCTCCATGTGTTTGCCTTGCAATACCTACTAACTCAGGAACACCATCACGCAATGCATAAACTGGGCCACCAGAATTACCAGGTATAACTGTGCAACTCATGTGATAAATATTATCATCATTAGGATAATGTGGATTATCATTTCCTTTGTATATACCTTGAACCAATTGATTGCTCAACATATTTGGATAACCAACTGTATAAAGCCAATTTCCAGGAGAAAGTTCACAACTATTACCAAATTTACCATATGAAACATAATTCTTTACAAGATTATAATCTAACTTCTTTGTTTTTAGAACAGCAATATCAAGATCTTTATCAGATGCAACCAATTCCAATTCTATTCCTTCATCTGAGATGTGTTCTTTTGTTTTAGGATCAAGATTAGGATGAGTAAACAAAAGTATTTTTGTTTTTTTTAATTTAGCATGACCAACTGGTATAACAAAATTATAAACATCCATCTCTTCAAATTCAGAAGCAGTAACATGATGATTTGTTATTAAATAAAGTTCATTATCAACAAAATCTACTGCTACAGAACTCCCTGCATGCATTATATATTGTGTTTTTGTTTCTTTAACTGCTCTTTCTATTTTACCATTTTTGTCTTTTTTACCTTTTTTAGTTAAATCATAATAATCCACTTCATATTGATGACTTGTATGAATTTCATAACAAGAATCATATATTTGATTAATATAATCATTTGATGTAAAGAATGAATGATTATCATACTTATTATCATAAGCTTGCTTTAACAGATTTGTTAAAGATCCTGCTTTACATTCTGATTTCTGAACACTAGGCATTATTGGTGAAAACAATATTGTTAATGCTGCTAATGTTGTTGCAATGAATTTTCTCATTTTTTTCCACCTCTATCTTCCAAAACAGGATCAAGAACTAAATCCCATTTTCTGTAAACTTTATTTGGATCATAATACAAGTTGATTATACCTCTAAGAGAAGGAATTACTCCAATTATGTCTGCGTAAGTGGAATAAGGTTGCATTGGAGCTGCTGCTGTATATGTTGAACAATCTGCAAAACCACCACCAGCATGGTGTTTATCAAAAAACACAACTAGATCAGCATCTTTATTTGCACCAAATATTTGTTTCATGCCCCCTGCAATTATATCCCCACCTTTCTTTGGTTTATGGCATGAGAATAATGTATTATTTTCATCTAATCTAGTTGTTCCACAACCATACCTTTGACCAAGACCATGAAAAATTTCTACTTGGCCATTATCAAGATATTTTAAAGGAAGCATTGATGCAAGTTCATAAGCTTCATCTTCGCCTGTAGAACCATTATAATGATTTCCACTCACAAAAATTACTTTACCACCAAGACTTAGAATTTGTTCTAGATAAGGAATAACTCTCCTCTTAGTCTCAATCTTTGCCACACTATTACTTGTTATTGGAATTGCTTCTTGTGTTTCTCTTCTTAACTTTGTTAATCTTTCTAATTTTTCAGAATCAGATAAATTACTTTCAAGGATTCTATCTTCTAATTGATCAACTTTTGCAGGTTCATGTGCTAAGTATTGCTTATTGCTTCCAAATGTTTTATCTATTGTTCCATGAAGTATTTCACTTGCAACAACAATATCTGGAAGACCATCACTATGTTGGTAATCAATAGTTGACTTAAGAATATGATAATTACTTGGTCTTCCAGGAGTGTTTGGGCAACCTATATGTACATCACCCAAGATCTCGATTTTTTTTGTTTGTGTAATGAATTTAGACTTAAGATCTTTTATTTGTTTTTTTATATTTCT
>CAYWFN010000029.1:0-802 GCA_964457715.1 uncultured Methanosarcinales archaeon
CAATAAGATTTAAACCATTAGAATTTCCTAGAGAAATAAATGGTAAACAAATTTTATCACAACATCCTGCTGGTCGTGAATATGGTCATTTATTAGATGGAAAAGATGTTTATCCTATATTTGTTGATGCAAATAATAATATTTTATCAATGCCACCAATTATTAATTCACACTTAACTGGGAAAATTTCTGAAAAAACAAAGGATGTATTTATAGAATGTAGTGGCTTTGATTTAAACACTTTAGAAATTTGTTTAAACATGATTGTTACTGCTTTAAGTGATATGGGTGGAAATGCATATTCATTAAAATTACAATACCCTAAAAAAACAATTATTACACCCAATCTTGAACCAAAAAAATGGAAAATAAATCTTAATTTCATCAATAAGTGGCTTGGTTTAGAGTTAAAAGAAAAAGATCTAAAAAAATATTTAAAAAAAATGGGCTTTGGTTACCAAAAACCAAATGTTCTTGTACCAGCTTACAGAGCTGACATTATGCATGAAGTTGATTTTGCAGAAGATATTGCGATTGCATATGGTTATGAAAATTTTAAAGAAGAAATACCTAATGTTGCTACAATTGGTGATGAGGATCATTTTGAAATATTCAAAAGAAAAATTTCTGAAACATTGATTGGTCTGGATTTATTAGAATTAAATACATATAACTTAACTAATAAGGATATGCAAAACACATTGATGAAAACAAAATTTGATTTAATTCATATGGAGAATGCAGTTTCATCTGAATATGATGTTGTTCGTGCATGGATGATTCCTGGATTACTTGAAACACT
>CAYWFN010000029.1:812-6113 GCA_964457715.1 uncultured Methanosarcinales archaeon
CAAAAATGATATTTGTAATATGTACTGTTTTTAAAAAAGAAAAAAATTATAAAAATGTGACAGGTGTTATAGAAATGACTAGGTTAGGATTAGCTTTATGTGAGGACAAAGCTGATTTCACAAAAATAAAGCAAATATTTGACTACCTAATGAGAATGTTAGACATAAAATACGAGATTAAAGAAACAGACCATCCATCATTTATCCAAGGCAGAGTTGCAAGAGTTTCAGTAAAAAACAAAGATATTGCTTATATTGGAGAACTACACCCACAAATATTACAAAACTTTGATCTTGACATGCCTGTTGCTGCTTTTGAACTGAATCTAACTGAACTATTTAATTTATTATAAAAAAAAGAAAAAAGAGGTAAAAATGGTACATCTATGGCATGAAGTAAAGCCAGGTAATAAAAAATTAAACATTATTAATGTTATAATAGAGATACCAATGAATTCTAGATGTAAATATGAACTTGATCAAAAGTCAGGTGTAATAAAATTAGATAGGATCATACCAAGCGCAGTTTCATATCCTGCTAATTATGGTTTTATTCCTCAAACATTAGCAAATGATGGTGATCCATTAGATGTATTATTAATCTCTTCATCACCTTTTTTTCCAGGGATATTAGTAAAGGCAAAACCAATTGGTGTAATGATCATGGTTGATAGTGGAATTAAAGATGAAAAAATTATTTGTGTTCCATTAGGCGATCCTGATTATAAGAATGATAGGTCAATAAAAGATTTATCTACATACAAAAAAACAGTTATAGAAGAGTTCTTTAGGGTTTACAAGAATCTTGAAGGAAAAAAAGTAAAAGTAAGAGGTATGAAAAGCAAGAAAACAGCACTGAAATTAATACATAATTCTTCTAATAATTACAAAAAAAAATTCGACAAATAATAAGTTAACTTTATAAATGCGTTTTTCTTTCTATATATTAATATGACTACTAATGTAAAGAATGCAAAAATTAAAGCAAGAAACAATGATAATGTTGATAGTATGGTATTTTCATATGCATCATCAAATTATTTAGAAGAGGAAAATAAATTATTAAAAGAAACAGTTAATCAATTAAAAAAAGAGATTGATAATTATAAAAGAACACCTTTAATGGTATCAGAAATCTCAGAATTAAATGATGATGGAACTGTGATTATTAGGATTGCAAATGGTAATAGATTTTGCGTAGAAATTTCTAATGATGTTAAAGATATTAAACCAGGTGATACAGTTTTAGTAGAACAAAAAAATCTTACTATTATTAAAAAAATAAATTCTAATAAAAATTTTGATGTTGAAAAATTCGTAATAATAGAAAAACCAAGCATAAATTGGAAGGATATTGGTGGTTTAAGTAACCAAATAAATGAAGTAAAAGAAGTATTAGAATTACCTTTAAAAAAACCAGAGTTATTTAGAAAAATAGGTATAGAACCACCTAAGGGAATACTTTTACATGGCCCTCCGGGTACAGGGAAAACTTTGCTTGCTAAAGCTGTTGCAAATTCAACACATTCAACTTTTATTGAAATAGTTGGTTCTGAGTTAGTACAAAAGTTTATTGGTGAAGGCGCTAAATTAGTAAAAGAAGTATTTCAATTAGCAAAAGAAAAAGCACCAAGCATAATATTTATAGATGAGCTTGATGCAATTGCAGCAACAAGAGTTGATATTGGTACATCTGGTGAACGTGAAGTTCAAAGAACTTTTATGCAATTATTAGCAGAAATAGATGGTTTTGATAGTTTAGGTAATGTAAAGATAGTTGGTGCTACAAATAGAAAAGATATTTTAGATCAAGCTATATTAAGACCTGGAAGATTAGATAGATTAATACATATAGACTTGCCAACTGAGGAAGCAAAAATTGAGATTCTTAAAATACATACAAATAAAATGAATTTAGATGATGATGTTGATTTTAGTTCTATAATTAAAAAAATGCAAAATTTCTCAGGTGCAGAAATTAGAGCAACATGTACAGAAGCAGGTTATTTTGCAATAAGAGAAAATAAAAATATAATTACAAATAAGAATTTCTTTTTAGCAATTGAGAAAATAAATCAAGAAGAACAAGAGAATAAAGATTTTATTAATATGTTCGGTTAAAGAAATTACAATAAAGTTTATAAAGACTGACTTCTCAAATAATCATATGAACAAAAAAAGAGCTTGGATATACTTAATTATAATAACAATTCTAATTATTACATCATTAAATCTAATAATAGCAATAGATATTGATTTAAACAAAGAATATGCTAGTCAACTGATTGGTCCAGAAGTATCCACACATAAATCAAATCCAGGAGTTGCTAGTGATAAACCAGCTGAGATTATTTTTAATGTAGCAAACAATGACTTTAATTTTATGATTGAAGGTAACTTAAGATGCAATCCTCCTGATGGCGTCACAGTTAAATCAGTTATAGGTGCATCCTCTGGTGTTGGTGCAAGTTATGGAACTTTTACAGATATACTTCCACAAGCACAAACAGATATTACTTTTACTGTTAATTCTGATGAAGTTTTTGAAAGAAAATTAATGAATTGTGATCTTATTTATTTTTATAGTACAAAGATGGAAGGCAAGAAATATTATTTAGGTTATGAAAAAAAATTTTCAGAAAATAAAGAAGAACTAAAACCATTAAGAAATTCTGTATCTTCAGCTTTAAAATTTAATTCAAAACCTAAAGAAAAAACAGATAAAGTAAAATTAGCTTTATACATTCTTGGATCAATTGGAGCTGCATTTACTGGTATTAGATCTTTCTTTAGTTGGGGTGATTGGGTAGAGATGTATCAGCAAGGAAGTGGAGTATTCAAGTACTTTAGAAAAAAACATTGGATGCGTAAGTTCAGAAAATAATTCTATGAATTCTATAAATGCTATGAATAATACTGTAGAAATTGTAAATTTTTGATGGTTTAGAAAACTTTTTTTCTAAAAGTAAGTGTGTGTTCATTAGTTACTTCCGTTCATCACAGCCGAAGCTCAGATGGTGTTCACCAAATCATCACACACAGTGTTGATAATCTCTCTTTATTTTTAAAGCTTATTGAATGTTCATGTATTTTTTAGAGAATATAAGTGTTTATAAATCTTATATTAATTCTTTATTTTATGTCAATTAAATTTCCTATTGAGTTTAAGTTAATAGAACTTTTGGATAATTATGAAAAAGTTATTAATTCTGTGGACTCTGTTGTTTTTGATACTAATATGTTAACACCACCAATACAATTTTTTAGGGATGATAATTCCATGGACAATGAAACTTATCTCTATAAATTTATAAAAGAAATTGATAATAATGCTATTTATTACCCTGTAGAATTATTTTTAAAATATAATTTATTCTTTTTTAATCAATTTCAAGGACTTTTATTTAAGTATGAAGATAAAGTTTACATACCTAAAGTAACTTTATCTGAAATAGATAAAAGAATAGATTTCTTTTATAATTCAGAAACATATGTAAGGAGAATCCAAGAATTTAATAAAGACTTCACTTATAATCAAAAGGCAGTTGAAAGGTTTTATAAAAAAGTGGGAACTATTCTAACAAATATTGTAACTTATTCTAAAACTTTTTCAGATGCAGGGGATTACTCATGTACTGTTGATGAAGTTGTTGTTCGGGCAGCTAATACTTTGTTAAAAGAAGTAGATTCTGTAGCTATTTTTTCAAATGATAAGGATATTGTTAAAATTTCAAAATTATCAAGAGCATTAAATTATCAGTTTGATGAAAAAAGAATGTATGTTTTAGGTTATAGAACCACAAGAAAAGCAAATTCTGGAGAATTAAAAGTTTTGGTGTCATATGAATATGGCAAGAAGGTTTGCTCAATTGATAAATTTTTTAAATAGAACTATTTTTTAACTTCTTCTTTCTTAACTTTTGCTTCTTCTACTGGTTTTACTTGTTTTGTTTCTTTTTTCACTTCTTTCTTCTTTCCTACTGTCTTTACTTCTACTTCTTTCTTCTTACTTTTCCTCTTTTTTACAGGTTTTGGTGATTTGACTTTGTCTTTCTTAACTTTCTCTTTAATTTCTATACCAAGATCTTTAAAAGTATCAATAACATCTGAATGAGAAGCACCTTTTTTTATATGAACATTTTTATTCATAGGTTCTAAATGCTTAATATTACATTTACGTCTACGAGTTTGACCATCAATCATAACAAAATTATCATCTATTATGTCTATAATTATACATTTCTTTTTTGAATCTCTTCCTGCAATCTTTAAACAAAGTTGTCCAATCTCCATTATTGTTTCACCATTTTCTTGATTTCAATTCTTGTACATTTACTGCACAGAACTCCACCATAAGGTCTTTCTGGTCTTTTTTTACTTTTACTTATTCTTTTTAATTTATAAGCTCTTACATGTGGAACTCCTTTTAATAATGAACCACACTTACCACATTTTGGTTTACTAGGTTTTCTTTTTTTATAATGAATTTTAGTATTACCACTACCTTTAACATATACCCTTCTTCTACTTCTTGATTTGTGTTTTCCGCTTACCATAGTCTTGCAAACTTTATTTTATTTATAAATCTAGTGTATCTTAAGCACTTTTCTTAATAATATATTAGTTAATATTGAAAATATGATATAAGTCCATATCCAACCTAATTCAAATCCAAAAAGATTTAAAGGTTTCATTTTTTTATTATATATCTTAATTGTTTCTAATTTCCCACTACCATCTTTACTAACTGCTGCATACTCTCTTTTATTTGTTACTATTACTTTTTTATCATATGTTTTATCATTATATTTATATTGCATTAAATACTCTCCAATTACATCAGATTTAAGATTCCACCTGGCTATTGCACCTTTACTATCCCATATCCACCCTTCATCAACATAAGGTTCTATTTGTTGTTCTGCTTCTCCTATTATTTCTAGTTCTTCAGGAACAATTATTGTAACATTACCCGTAATTCCTTTATCAAATATAAGACTTGTTCCAAATTCTTGACCAGGCATTATTGGTTCATATGCTAAATGAGCATTTAACCATCCGAATATAAGTATGATCGGTATAAAACTAAATAACATTGGTTTAAATGATTGCATCATATATTTCATATTAACTTGCATTGATTTTTTTTGAATCTCCATCATTTTAGATGGATTATCTTTATTTGCTTTGATTTCTTGTTGATATCTTTTTAATTGATCTTTTAAACTTTTCATTAAAGTTTGATCAGTTAGATATTTGTAAAGAATAGTAATCAAACCTGATAATGTAACTGAAATAAGT
>CAYWFN010000029.1:6123-7338 GCA_964457715.1 uncultured Methanosarcinales archaeon
ACAACTAAAGGATTCAATGCAAGTAATGGGTTTAGTACAGGATCTAAAAAGCTCATTCCATAAACCTCCTCATTGCAGGATGCATATCCATCATATGTTGTTTAGCAATTTCTTCATATAATTTATAAATAATCATAACAGCTAATAAAATTCCAGTTCCACGTGATAGAGCCCCAGCTAAATCTGCAAACGAAGCTAAAAATCCTACAGTTATTCCTCCCATGATCGTCAATGGCCAGATATATCTGTTTAAAACATATTCTAAAACTCTTGGATCTCTTCTAAATCCTGCCATTTGTAATCCTGAATTCATAATTTGTTGTGCTTGAGATTTAGCATCCATTCCAGATGTCTGTACCCAAAATATAGCAAATATAACAGAACCAACTATCATGAATAACATGTATGTTAAAGCTTGCAAATAATGATTAAGTGGAACTCCAGTAAAACCACTCTTGATTATATCTCCAACTAAACCTTCTCTACCTCCTGGTATAGAAGCCCATTTTAATATCCCACTTACAGCAATATTTGAATTTTCTTTATATTGACCAATAATGTATCTTGATATAAAAAACAAAACACCTTGACTTTTTCCTACCCAATTTTGGAATAATCTTGCAACTAGTTGTAGATTGGCTAATAAAGCTGCAACTAATATTACAGGAATATTACTTGTATAAATAAATGAAAGAGGCCACCTTATACCATGACCACGGATTCTTCCAAATCTTAATGGGATCTCAATTTTCATTGCTTGTCCATAAACAGCCATTGCAAATACAAGTACAGTTGCTACTATTGCAGCAATTTTTAATGCTACTACAGTTGTATCTCCTAATGGCAATGCTCTTATTAATTCAGGCACTGCACCAATATACTCTGCTTGATTTTCTCCTGCATGAAACCAGGAAAATCCTCTAACAAATATTTCTTCAGACACTCCTGCAGCAATGAACAAACTAATACCATGTCCAAAACCCCATTTCGTTACAACTTCATCTAAGAACATAATTATGATCCCACCTAGTATTAACTGAAATACTACTACTAAAGGCGATATGCCAGCTTGAGCAGGCAATGCATTCATATAAACATAAATAAAAGCTTCAAATACTACAAAAAAGAAAGAAGTTAATTTTTGTACACCTTGATATCTTTTTCTTCCTTCAGGTGATGCTGTATCAAATTTAACTAATCCTGATCCTTGTAATA
>CAYWFN010000030.1:0-7243 GCA_964457715.1 uncultured Methanosarcinales archaeon
ATGAAATCCAATTTGTTCGTCTTTTGAAGATTGTTGTTTTTTTGCCATAATGTATAGAATTCTTCATCTATATATAAATATTTGCTCTTATATATATAACAGATTACAATTATCTTAATAAACCCTTTATTTTATCAAATTATATATAGAAAAAATCAAGGTGATTAACTTAATATTAGGCAAAATAACAGGAAAAACTACTACATATATATTTGAATTTGTAGTTGATAAATTAATGGAAGCAAAAGCTAAAAAACATGAATTCTTACAAGTTTATCATAAAGATTATGATTATGTTCTTTGTCAGATAATCACATTAGTTAAAGATATTGAAAAGACAATTGCAAAGTGTAGTATTATTGGGTTTAAAGATAAAGAAACTAATGCAATTACCCCAATTAGAACTCCTTTTATGCCTGGAACAGAAGTTTTGTTAGCTGAAGAAGAATTTATTAATAATATTCTTCAGTATGATGATAATAAAGGAGCATTTGTTGGTAAATTAGAATATAAAGATATACCTATTTATCTTAATATAAACAAACTTGTTACAAAACATGTTACAATACTTGCAAAAACTGGTGCTGGAAAAAGTTATACTGTTGGTGTTTTGATTGAAGAAATGTTAGATAAAGGTATTCCTATTTTAATAATAGATCCTCATGGGGAGTATAGTTCCTTAAAACAAGAAAATACTAATCCTTTTGAATTAGAAAAATTAAATCATTTTAATTTGTATCCTAAATCTTATACTACTCAGATTCAGGAATTTGGGGATATTAACATTAATAATAATTTAAAACCATTAAAATTAAATGATAATTTTACACCACAAGAATTAATTAATCTTTTGCCTAGGTTAACAACTACACAGCAAGCAGTACTTTATTCAGTAATACAAGATCTTGATATAGTTAATTTTGAGAATTTAACTGATAAATTAAGTTTTATTGATAATAATTCTAAGTTTACAATACTGTCTGTTATTGACTATTTAAAAAAAACAGACATTTTTTCTGTGTCACCTACAAATTATAATGAGATTGTATCTGTAGGAAAAGCTTCAATAATTAATTTAAAAGGAATTGAACCAGAGATCCAACAAATAATTGTTTATAAATTACTTAAGGATTTGTTTCAGTTAAGAAAACAAGAAAAAATTTCCCCCTTTTTTTGTATAATTGAAGAAGCTCATAATTATATTCCTGAGAAACATATTGGTGAAGCAAAGTCTTCATCTATAATTAGGACAATTGCTTCTGAAGGTAGAAAATTTGGTTTAGGTTTATGTGTTGTTTCGCAAAGACCAGCCTTGATTGAAAAAAATGTTTTATCTCAGTGTAATACACAAATTATTTTAAAGATTACAAATCCTAATGATCTAAAAGCTATAACTAATTCTGCTGAAGGTTTAACTTATAATGCTGAAGAGGATATAAAGAATTTACCAGTTGGTACAGCAATGATAACTGGTCTTGTTGAGATTCCTTTGTTTGTGAATGTTCGTCCTAGAAAAAGTAAGCATGGTGGAACTTCTATAGATATAATTAAAGATGAATCTGAGCCAAAGGTTTTGATTGAAGAAGTTGCTGATTCTGGTGAAGTTTTTGAAATATCAGAAGAAGAAAGTTCTCCTGAGAATGATCAAGAATCTTTTGTTTTTGACATAAATGAAGAAGATCTTGATTTAAAAGAAGAAGAAGCTCATGAAAAAGAAAAATATGTCACTTTAAATGAATTTCAGAATAATGAAAAAACAGAATTTGAAGGAATAATGGAAATACCTAAACAAGAATTAAGATTGGATAAACCAGAAACTGAAGACTTTGTTGAAGAAACTAAAGAGTATAAAGAATTATTACCATTAATAAAACCAAAGTTATCTGAAAAAGATTTAAGATTGATCTCTTATGAACCTGTAACAAAGATTGATACAGTTTTAATTCCTGGTATTCTTGTAAAATGCAGAAGAAAGGATTATGAGTTTAATTTATTGATTGAATTAATTAATGGTAAAGTTATTGAAGATGTTGATAAGTTCAAAGTATTAAATATAATTGATTTATCTAAATTTTCTGTAGCAGAAGTTCAGGTTTTGGAAACTGGATTGCATATGTATTCATTTACTGAATCAATGGTTACTAATAAAACAGGTTTGGGTGTAACAAAAGTACAGAATATCTTAAATTTGCTTTATAATGAAAATGTTTTAACAAGAAAAAATGAATATTATACTATTTCCCATGATACTACATTGATTTCGCATCCTCAAGATTATTCATATAATGAAAATATTAAGTATGAATCTATAGAATTTAATGAAAAAGAAGATAAAGTTGTTTCTGTTGATGATGTTAAGAAGAAATTGAATCAGTTCTTAGATATTGTTGATGTTAAGGATTGTTTTGTGATTAGGTATGAGGTTGTTTAATTAAATAATAAAAGGTGATAAAAAATGGTTGAAAAAGTTGAAGCGTATAGATGTGTTGTGTGTGATTGTGTGTATATTGGTTCTGAGGGCAGAGAATTAGCAAGGGCATGTGAAACTATGGAAGTTAAAGATCCTTATGCAGAAGGAGACATTCTTTTAGAAGAACCAATTACTTTAGCAACTAAATGTTTAGCTATTTATGTAATCACCAAAAAGCAAGGATTAAATTTTAATCATAATATGGCTTATGATGTTATGAAGAGGGAATTTACTTTGCAAACTGCTCAAGGATATCATCCTGATATTAAAGTTCATAGAGATAACTTTAAATGTGTACCTGCTACAAATTTAGAAGGTTTATTAGGAGATGCTAGTATAATTTCTGAAGAAGATTTAAAAGAGAAATTAAGTGATTATCCTGTAGAATTTGTAACACAAGTATATGAAGAATTAGCAATAGAAGCAGAAGCTTCTAATTAATTCTTTTTATTTTTTTAATTAATCCCTCTACAAACCATTTTCTCATTACTGCAGTTTGTGCATTTGAATACATCAAACTTACTGTTGCCTGAATCCATTGTTCCTCTTTTTATCATTACACTTTTACATTTTTGACATATTAGATCTCCCATATTGTTTCACCTGTTTTGTTTTTTTTATTTATTTTTATTATTCCCACCACCCTTATAGGATGCCCCCGGCCACCCACCCTTGTCTCTTCAGGTAGGTGATGGTTTGTTTAGTTTGGTAGAAATGTTTTACAATAAATGCACTTCAACTATGTCCCCATCTTTCAATTCTCTATCAAGTTTTTTGAATTCTTGTCCAGGAAACTTAGATGAGCCCCAAAGTCTTGCAAACCTGAACTTGTTTATAAAATCTCTGTGTAGTTTTTCACAAAAATCACCTATTGTTGTACCTTTTCTCATGATAATTGGTTCATCAAGGTCAGCAGGTTTTCCAACTTCTTTACAATAAAGTCTTATTAAGTTAAGCTTTTGAAATATTAATTCTTTTAATTGTTCTAAATTGATTTCTTTGTCAGCTGAAATTGAGATATCAGCTTTTAATTTCTTTTTTATTTTGTTAGTTTGTTCTTTAGATACTGTATCTATTTTGTTAAGTACAGTTATCCCCGGAATGTATATTTTATTTTTTTGTACTGAATCCATAAGGTCATCAGGTGTAATTTTTTGTCTTATCACAACTTGGGCATTATTTATTCTGAATTCTTTTAATATGCCTGCAACTGTTTTTTTTGTTAAGAATTTTTGTTTTACTGTAAATCCAATATCCAAGCCGCCTTTTTCTTTTTTTGATATAGTTATATCTGGTTTTGTTTTATTTACACGGAGGTGTGCATCATAAACTTCTTTTTGTAATATCTTAAGATGCTTAGGATAATTAACATCTATTAAGAATACAATTAGGTCAGCATTTCTCATAACACTTAAAACTTCTTTACCTCTTCCAGTACCAGCTGCTGCTCCTTGCACAATTCCTGGTACATCCAAAACTTGGATCTTTGCATGATTATAGTCTAATAATCCTGGTATAACTCTTAAAGTTGTGAACTCATAATCAGCAATCTTGGATTTTGCATCAGTAATTGCATTTAATAAAGTACTTTTACCAACTGATGGGAAGCCTACTAATATTACAGTTGCATTTCCTGTTTTTTTAACTGCATATTTATCATGCACTGATTTTTTAGCTGCTTTTATTGCTTGTTTTTCTTTTAATTTTCTAATCTTTGCTTTTACTAATCCTATGTGATGTTGTGTTTTTTTATTATATTTTGTTGTAGATAGTTCTACTTCTAATGCTTTGATCTTATCTCTGATCGTTTTAGTTCCAAGTTTTTTTAATATTTTTCTGTCCATATTATATTTGATTTAATGTTTTAGTATATAAAGATTGAGGAAAATAGCATACATATTTATAAACTATCATATACATAAATACAACTATGGTTAATATTAATAATTTTTTAACAAATGCATGGAATTATATCCAGACTAATTTAGCTGTAGCAATAATTTACTTATTAGTTGGGTTTATAATTGCTTATTTATTAGGTAGAATCTTAAGGAAAGTATTAAAAGAAATTGAATTTGATAATATAATCTTTAAGACTTTAGGTTTAAAATTAAATCTTGAAAAGAGGTTAAGTAATCTTGTAACATATATCCTTTATTTTGTTGCAATAATTATAGCTTTAACTGAATTATTAATTGGTTATTATATTTTAATTGGAATTGTGATGTTAATTAGTTTAATACTTTTAATATCTTTGTTATTAATGATTATTGATTTTGTTCCAGACTTGATTTCAGGAATAATTATTAAGAATAAATTGAAAATAGGAAGTTCTTTATCTTATGATGGTATTAATGGAAAAATTAAAGATATTACTTTGACTAATACAATTGTTAAGGTTTCGAATAATAATGATAATTTTTTTATTCCTAATAGAACAATTAAGAAGGATTTAAAACATATTTTGATTAAGAACTAATTTTTTCAAGTACACTTATAATATTCCATATTTGTGTTCTTGTAAATGGTTGTAAATTACTATCATCACTTACTTCTTCTAGTTCTTGTAATGCTTTACTTATTTTTAATGACATTTCAGAATCTTCTTTTAGAATTGTAATTACTTCTGAAATTTTATTTTTAATATTTTTTGGTACTGTAGAATCCTCAGTCAATTCTTGTAAAACATCTAAAACATTGTTTAATTCTTCTTTTTTGCTTGTCATTTTTCATATATTTCCCTTGTTCTCTATTTTTTTATTTGATTCATTACTTCTTTTTGAAGTTCAGATGCTTTCTCTTTTAAAAGTTTTTCTTGTTTTTCAAAATTCTTGATTCTAAGGTCAATAATTTCTTTTTTTTGATTAAGATCTTTTTCAAGGTCTTCTTGATTACTAGAAATCATTATATTTCCTACTATTTTGTATGCTTTTTTTGCTCCTTTTAGTTCTTTTAAAGCTGAATCAATTTCTATTAATTGATTTTGAAATTGTTGTTTTTGAACAGTTAGATTTGTTAAATTTTGTTCAAGCATTTGTAATTGCATGATTTGTTGTTCTGTTTCTTTTGGTACTTGTTTTTCTGCCATATTTATTCACTTCCTATTTTTCAATAACTTTATTTATTTTTTCTTGCACTTCAAACATTTTTATTAATGATAAAAATGCTGCTTTCAAAGCAATTATATCTTCAGCTTTGACATAAAATAATACATGGTCCTCTTTTTTTTCAGCTATAACTGAGCTTCTTTTTGTATGCATAAAGTCTGGTTTAAGACTTTTCATTATTATTTCAGGATCTTTATCAATTCTTAAAGTTGCTTGAAATTTATAATCAACTATCATCTTGCTTTTACTTTTGTTGTTGAAATTCTTGGTTTAAATAAAATCTTCGATCCACAATAAGGACATCTTATTTTTTTTCTTAAATAATCTTGACTTACATTTTTGTTACAATTTAAACATTTGTATGTGCTCATTTATTTTCACCTTCTTGTATTTCTTCTTCAGGTTCTTTTTGTTCTTCAAGTTCTTTAGTTTTTTTCTTAGTTGCTATTTCTTTCTTAATGCTATAAGCTTTTCCTGTGAACTTAGAATTACATTTTGTGCATTTCCAAATTCCTTTTGAAACTCTTTTAACTTTTTTATAATTACAATAAGGGCATTCATGTAATTTTCTTTGTTCTTTTTCAATTATTGCATACTTCTTTTTAATAGTTCTGCCGTATCTTGGTCCGAACCTTTTGATTGATCCTAATGATTTGTCTTTTGCCATATAGTTCACCTAGTTAAAATATGGGGCTACCCGGATTTTCATTCTATTTATATAGATTTTGAACCGGGGTCGTCTGGTCCCAAACCAGAAAGGATAGACCAAGCTACCCCATAGCCCCTTTTAAATATCTGTTATATATAGAAACTGAGATCTATTTAAAAAGGTTTCTTTTTAAAGGCTATACTTAACTAAATCTTCATAAATCGGGCCTTCAGGCTTAAGAGTGCTTTTGATGAGTTTAAATTCAGTTATTTCAAATTTTGTGTTAGGAATTTGTATTGAATTTATCTCATTCCTAAATCTAACTTTGCCTTTAATAAACTTGACTCTTGCTAATGTTATGTGTGGATGAAACTTTTGTTTTTGTTTGTATTTGTTTGTTGCTTTATTAACCAGTTCTTGCAGTTCATTAACATCTTTATTATCTTTGAAACCTACCCATACTACTCTAATATAATCTTTTGTTGGAAAATAACCTATTTTATCAAGCTCTAGTTTGAATTTACTGAATTTTATTGATTCTAGTTCTTTTTTTATCAATTCTATTTTATTTTCATCAACTTCTCCTAAGAATTTAAGTGTTAAATGATGGTTTTTTGCAATATTTAGTTTACAATTATCTTTAGGAAGTTGATTTTGTATATTGTTTATTGTATTAACAACATTTTCTGGTATTGTTATTGATATGAATGTTCTCATATGAAAGATTATGATTAATATATATTTAAATTTAATCAAAAAAATAATAAAAAACAAGAGAAAGCTTTTTATACCCTATTACTATAAATCTATATATGGTAAAAAAATTTGTTGTAAACCCATATGAAGTAGAAGGGCAAGTAGATTATAATAAATTGATTAATGAGTTTGGTGTTAAGAAACTTTCAAAAACTGATTTAGATAGGATTAATAAGTTAGCAGGTGAGCTTCATCCTTTTTTGAGGAGAGGCATATTCTTTGCACATAGAGACCTTAAATGGTGCTTAGATGAATATGAAA
>CAYWFN010000031.1:0-7110 GCA_964457715.1 uncultured Methanosarcinales archaeon
GCTCTTCTTCCACCAACTGTACCTGGTACAACTGCACCAACCCAATTAAATCTTGTCCCTCTTCTACTCATGATTTTTCTAGGTATTCTTGAAATTCCATGACCATATGATCCTCTGTACTTTCTTCTTCTTCTACTTAATTCAGCAGAAGATTTTTTACCAGCTCTAGGATCTGCACCATATGGTTGATAATTATGACTTTGTATTGCTAGAACAGATCTTTTTATTATATCTTTTCTAACTTTCTCAGAAAATTGATTAGGAAGATCTACTTTTCCTGTTTCTTTATTTTCTTTGTTTATTATATTTAATTTCATTTTTTTATTTTTATTATCTTCCTTGTTTTGAATCTAAACTAGTATATGTAATATCAGGAGCATTCTGTGGTATTAATTTATTTGGTCTTATTGGTTCAGTTATAATAACTATTCTTTTTTTATGTCCTGGAATAGATCCTCTAACTAATATATAATTATTTTTAACAAGACCATAATTAATAAACCCACCTTTTGGATTTATTTCATTAATTTTATCAGAAATTTTTATTAGCCATTTATTAAACTCAGTTCTTGTATGATATCCCATTCTACCTGCCATTGGAGCAGTGAATTTTATTTTTCCAATACCTTCCGGAGCTTTTACTGCTTCTCTTCTTGATTTTTCAGATTTATGACTTCTTAAGCTAACACCATACCTTTTTACAACACCTTGATAACCTTTACCTTTTGTAATTGCATGAATATCTATTTGTTGTCCAGGTTTAAATACTTCTTCGATTTTAATTTCTTTTCCTAAATTTTCTGTTGCATACTTAAATTGTTCTTCTTTAGAACCACCTATTCTTAATTCAAATAATTCAGGTTTTTTCTTACCTATACCTGTTAATTTTGGTTGAGTATAAACATTAACTCTTACTTCATCAAATTCTTTAAAATCTTCTATTTTCTTTTTGATCTTTTTTCCAATTTTGATTTTCCTAGATAATTCTTTATCAAGTTTATTAGCAAAAACCTCACCTAATAATCTTAGACCATATGTAGAAGGAGAGTTTTTATAAAAACGAATAGAAGCAATTTTAATGTTTGGGCATTCAATGATTGTTACTGGACAACTTATTTGTTCATTTTTTGTTGTTGATGCCTTTCTGTTGTCAATATGTAGAACATGAGTCATACCAACCTTATAACCAGCAAATCCTAATAATTTTGTTTCTTTTAATTTAGCAAAAGATCTAACCCTAGCATAAATTCTTTTAGCCCTTTTTCTAGGCCAAAATTGCAAACTTCCTGCTCTTGGTTTTCTAGTTGTTGGCATTCTATTTTAGGTTTAGCTTTAATTCACCCCTTAAGATTTAATAATGCTTTTATGAGCATTAAACCCATCACAGAAGCCTTTTTTTTTATGTTTTCAGACAGAATGAGCTTTGTTCGCCTCTTCTGTACTGAAAAATTTATTTTTTCAGGCTTAAAGACAGTTGTTATGTGTTTAATTTTATATTATAGGGTTTAAACACACATTCACAATATACTCTTGAAAACTGAATTTCTTTATAAAGGTATCGTCAATCAAAGATTGATTGACCTTTCTATAGGGGAGGTATCTAATTTAGTATAGAGATATTGCATACTACAAGAATTAGGTATTTTATTCAGATTTATGCTTATTTTCCAACTTTTTCTTTTTCTTAATTTTTTTATGTTCAAAATTCAAATACTTTACTTTTCTAATAGAATAATTAACTGGATTCTTTACCTTATTGCAGAGATTATCAGGGCAACATATGCCAAGATCCTTGTAATACATACTATTTTCACAATTTGGTGGAAGAATTTTATCTTTGTTATGTTTTTGATAACGCAGTTGACCAACTAAATAATTTTCTCTTATTTGTTCTTTATTAACTTTATTCCATGAATAAATCCTTTGTTCAATTTTATCATAAGGCCAGTTAACACTTTTGAGAAAATTGATTAAAATGAATAAAGCTCTTTTTTTCCCATCTTCTAATCCTAGAAAAATCTTTTTGATGCACGGTGGAAAGAATTCTTCTGGGATAGACTCTTGAAAATCTTCAAAATCTATTTTCCACCTACCTTTTGTTTCTTCACTTATTTGTTTATATCTCTCTTTTTCTAATTTCTTACTATTATAATCAAATGCTTGTACAAATAATTGTTTTGCTTCATTCTCTCTACACTTAGAATTGTCTAAGAACCTGAACCTAGAATCAACTAATACTTCTTTAGATATAGCTGTTTTTTTATTAAAACTTAAAACTTTAGAAGGATCAATAGGTAAAGATACTAAACCAGATTTTTCATTAAATGAGTATGGGGCTCTATACAAATGCCTTGATGAAATTAAGATTGTATCTATTTCAAGAACATCAAAAGGATCAAATTTTTTATTATGTAAACTTGAATCAATCTCTAATATCTTTTCTTTTAAATGATCTCTTATCATCTCTTTTAAATAATTAGCAACCACTCTTGGAGCTTCAGGAAATAATAATCTAGTTTCTTTACCAAGAACTTCTTTTGGAAAAGATTCATATGGAACCCCTATATGAAAACCATGATTTCCTGAGAATTTTACACTTATTGCATTAATTGAATGAAACTTCAACGCTTGTATAAGTAGATCAGCAGCAATCTTTGAATATTCAAGATTATCACAATCAATATCAAGAACTAGATCCCAACCTTTCCTAATTTGGTCTAATTGTTTTCTATTCATGCTAACATTTAATTTCAGAACATCATTCCATAGTTCTTCAGAACAATGAAAACTTGTGATACCTTGCTTAACACCTTCTAATATCTCAGCAGGGTATTGTATAACATCTGGCCTCTTACCAAAACCAGTACCACCATAACTACCTATAACTTCTTTATCAACACAATTCTCTACAATTGCTTCTTGTATAGCTCTCCTCTTATAATACATTAATAACTCAGACTTTGATATCATGTGTTTATGGAAGTAAAAGGTGTATATATGTTTTGTTGTTTTTTAGAATCACAAAAAGAAATTAATCAAAATCATCAAACCACCAGCAATACAACAACCAATCAAAACAACTGTACCAGTTTTTATGGTTTGATACTGTTTTCTAATAACTTGTTCTAATTCAAATATTTCTTGTGCATATTCTTGGACAATCTCTTTATCATTATTAATTAATTTTATTAATCTGTTTTCATACTGTTTTTCACTAAGTTTACCAGTTTTATGTGCATGGAAGAATAGATTTACTCTTTTCCTGCTTTTCTTACTTGTTAATTCTGCTGCACTCAAACTAAATAATATTGCTAACATTGCACCTGCCATCATTATTATAACACCATACCTAAACAAAGCACTTTTCTCTACAAAAGATTGTTTAAATATTTCATTGATTATAAAACTAAGAACAACACCAGCAACAACTATTAGATAATGTGTTTTTGTAATAGCTTGTTTATGAAGCTCAACATGAAGATCAAGAATATCACTTAAAAGAATACTTTTACTATAATCTAGATTTGGCCTCTTTTTTTTCATTATATCTGTATTTTAGATGTACTGATTTATAAATATTATCATTAAATTTAAATACACATAATCACTCCACAAACAAATGTCAAACAACACACTAAAAACAGTTTTATTATTAGCATTATTATCTGGTTTACTTTTATTAGCTGGAGGCTTATTAGCAGGAAGAACTGGTTTGGCTGTAGCTTTAGTATTCTCAGTTGTAATTAATTTTATTACATATTTTTATTCAGATAAAATGGTTCTAAAGATGTATAGAGCAAAACTAATACAAGAAAATGATAATCCTGAATTATACAAAATTGTAAAAGAAGTTATTCATTTAGCAAATATCCCAATGCCTAAAGTGTATATAATACCAAGTGAAAATCCTAATGCATTTGCAACTGGTAGAAATCCTAAACATGCTGCAGTTGCTTGTACAACTGGGATTTTAGATTTACTAAGCAAAGATGAACTAAAAGGTGTTATTGCACATGAAATATCTCATATTAAGAATAGAGACATACTTGTTGCAACTATTGCAGCAACTATTGCAAGTGTTATTAGTTATATTGCAATGATGGCTAGATGGAGCGCAATATTTGGAGGATTTGGTGGAAGAGATAGAAATGATTCAGGATTAGAATTATTAGTTTGGGCAATTCTAACACCACTTATTGCAACATTAATACAATTAGCAATTTCTAGATCAAGAGAATATTTAGCAGATGAATCAGCAGCAAAGATTTTACATAATCCATTTAGCTTAGCAAATGCTTTAGAAAAATTAGAAAATGCTTCTATATTCAATCCAATACGTTTTGGTAATAAAACAACTGCATCATTATTTATATTAAATCCATTTAATGCAAAGGGTTTGTTTGCTTTTTTTAGCACACATCCTCCTATTGCAGAAAGAGTTAAAAAATTAAGAAATATGCAATTTTAATTTTCATATTCCCCATCAACAACATCTTTTATCTTCTTAGCTTTTTTCTTACCAATCAATTCAACATCTTTAAGTTCATCTTCTGTTGCATTTATCACATTCTTTACACTACCAAACTTGCTAAGCAAAGGCTTAGCCAATGTCGCACCAATACCAGGCAATGCACTTATCAAATACTCTTGTTGTTCTTTTAATGTCATTGGTTTTTTATCACCATGTAAACTAAATTCTTTTCCACTAATATCTTGCTCACGCTTAGCAATAACTTCCATTAACTTAGCAGTATCTTTACAATTCTTAGTATAAAGTATAGGAATGCCATAACTAACATTAATAGTTGCTAACATCCCACGCACAGCATTTGGATTAATATTCCTAACTGAATATATATCTTGATCACCTTCTATAATAATCAGAGGCAACTCAAAATTCCTTTTTAATTCTTTTAACTGCTGTAATAATCTTCCATCTATAATAGAATTAACAAAATCTTCTGTAGTTTTATATTCAACACATACCCTAGATGATAAAATATAATCTCCTATATTTAATTTATCTAAACTAACATTCACATCATTATCAATTAATTCCTTAATAACTCCAGATCCTTTTTCTCTATAATCAGTATATATTCTTATTTTTTCTTCTTCTTCTTTATTCTGTTTACTTTTTTCAATATACTTATTTAAACCAACATCACGTTTCATTAATTTAAACTTTTGCTTAAGTTCTTTCAAAGACCTAAACATTTTTTTTTCTTTATGAAAAGCACTCCATCTATAACTAACATCTCTTGTACCTTCAGTAACTAATACAATTATTTCTCCAGACTTATGCCGCGCAGTTCTACCCCTTCTTTGAATAGATCTAATTGCACTTGGCACTGGCTCATAAAATATAACTAAGTCAACCTTAGGTATGTCCAAACCTTCTTCACCAACACTTGAAGAAACTAAAACATTAAATTCATTTCTCCTAAAAGAATCAAGAATCTGAATCTGCTCTTTTTGTGTTAAACCAGAATTTCTTTTTTTGGCTTGGCCAACAAATAATTTATTTTTTATATCTATCTCTTCCAATTCTTTAACTATTTTCACAGCACAATCTCTAAATTGATTAAAAACCATTATCTTAATATTCTTATTTTCATCAACTTGATTTTTTAATATACTCATTAACTTATTTAATTTGGGATGTTCAATACCTTTTTCATATAATTTTTGAGTCTTAATAAAAGCAGATCTAAAATTAATATCTCTTACTAAATTTTTAGTTGCTTTAGTTTTCGTTTTTTGAGCTTTATCCATTAAATCTTTCATATAAAGATACAAAGCATTAATTCCTTGTGATTCAATTAACTCTAATGCATGATGGATCTTCATTGCTTGTGCAAGTAAAGAAACAGATTGAAATAATTCCATGGATTTCTCAGTTCTTATCTGACCTTGTAATATTGCTTGAAGTTTTAATAAATCTCTTCTGCCTATATTAGATACTTGTGCAGAATCAATATATCCATGATGTTTTACTTGTCTTAATTTATCTTTTAAACAATCTTCAAGAAATTTTTTAATAATTTTAAATTCTTCAGGCAAACTAACTGTAACCCATTTAACATCCACTTTTTGGACATATTGTTTAACATCTGGATCATCATCAGTTCTTATTTCAACTTCTTCTATTAATAGGTTATCACAAACTTCTTTTATTTTTTCTACATCACTTCCTGGTGATGCAGTTAATGCTAATATTCTTGCAAATCTTGCAATTTTATCATATTGCTTTGAAACCCAAACATAAGAATAATCTCCAACTGCTCTATGTGCTTCATCAATCACAAGCAAACAAACATCTTTTAATGATATCTTATTATTAATAATATCATTTTCAAGACCTTGTGGAGTACTAATTATTATTTTTGCATTTTTCCATAATTCAGCTCTTTTTTCAGGCTTTACATAACCAGTAAACATGACAATCTCCTTAACATCAACATGCTCTTTAAATGTTTGATAATGTTGTTCAACCAAAGGCTTAGTTGGAGCCAGCATTAATATCTTTTTATCAGGATGTTGATTTAGTCTAAAGTCAGATAACATCATTGCAATACCAGTTTTACCTAATCCTGTTGGTAATACAACTAATGTATTATAATTTGTACATGTAGAAAATATTGTTTCTTGGTAAAGTCTTGGTGTAAAGTTTTTGAGCATAGTGTGCAGAATTCTTTATTATTTATATAGATTATTGTCCTGAATAGAACCATGCATCTGTCTATAAGTAGTAAAGTACACCAGTTCCTAAAATAACACCAATTATAATTCCAACTATAACATCACTTAAATAATGTTTTTTAAAATAAATTCTAGAATAAATTGTTAATAAACCTATCATAAGCAAGAAAGCAAATATAAAATCATTATTAAGAAACAATCCTAATACCATTATTAAGATAATCACTCTTTGTGCATGTGTACTTGGAAAAGATGATGCATCAATTCTTTCAATAAAATTAGTAAACTTTTCTTTTTTAGGTCTTTTTCTAAAATATAATGCCCTAATCAATACAGTAATTGCTAAACTTAATACATATGCAACAAATAATCTATTAAATATCCCAAAGTTTTCAATAAACAAGAACA